>USFD01000015.1 GCA_900553885.1 uncultured Ruminococcus sp. | reverse complement strand
GGACGTGGAAAAATGGGTAAATATAAAGTGAATTTTAATAAATAAAAAATGGGGTGCTGTACATTATTGTGCGGCACTCCTTTTATATGGGGTGATTGAATGGATATAGACAAGAAAATTGAAATGTTGCGAAAACGGAATGCTTCATTACAGGAAGAAAATGAGTATTTAAAAGCGCAGATTATGCAACAGAGTAAAGATGAAAATAGATATGCGGAGCTTTGTGATCGTATCGAAGTATTAAAGGATAACTGGAAAAAAGAAATTGCTGAAATACAATCTTTGAAAATGAAATACGAAGCAATGATTGGAGACGTAAAGAAGGTGAAGGATGTGTTGATGGGGAGATGATTAATGGAGGAGGTGATTCGACTTGTATGCAAATGATTTTGAATATGATGGTGAGTATTTAAGTAACTGGGGATATCAACTATGCGAAATTGATTCGTCTAATGGATTTGAGACAATTAATACAGATTCGCAGCGAACATTTGATACTGTGTCACAATTTAATGGCAAGTATTATCCATTAGTAGTGTCTTACTACACTGATCATATTGAAGTTTCATTTCAAATATGTAAGGTTAGATGCCCAGATGGAATTCAACCATTTACGGTGTATGAGGTTAGAGAGGTAAAACGCTGGCTTAATCGGCCATCTTTTCATAAATTTAAATTAATTCAGCCTGAATGGGCGGATATTTATATGGTCGGGAGTTTTAATGTTTCGGAGATAAAATTTAATGATAAAACATATGCTCTGGAACTAACATTTATTTCTAACAGGCCTTTCGCCTTACATGAGTCCGTATCGTATAAGTTTGAGCTTCAAAACAATAATGATACATTTGCTTTTTATGATTCTTCTGATGAAATTGGTCACATATATCCAAGTATGACGATTACATGTTTAGATTCAGGAAACATGGAGTTGACAAATTCTCAAGAACCTAATCGAAAAACATTAATTAATAATGTATCTAAAGATGAAATAATTACCTTTTCTCCTAGTTTAATAATATCCACTTCTCTCTCATCACATGAAATTCAAAATGATTTCAATTTTAAATTTCCTAGAATTGCAAATAGATACGGAAATCGAAAAAATATATTTACATGCTCAATACCAGTAAAAATTGATCTAACATATTCTCCATATGTGAAGGCGGTGAGATAAAATGGAGCGTATTATATTTGATACGGCAGGGAATCCCGAAATACCCACTTTGATTTTATTAACCAAAGGTGGGCGTAGAATTGGAACAATTAATAATTTTACCGGCTTTCGTATTTCATCTAATTTAAATGCTATTGATGAAATATCTTTTGTGTTACACAAATATTCTAATGGAAGCGAAGAATTAGACTACAAAGAAACGCAATTAAGTGACAATGGCACGGAGCATTCTGATTCCGAAACGCAAAGTGAATATAAGTATTGGAATGAAGTTAAAGATTTTCGAGTGATATATGCTCCGGAGTGGAATCAATGCTTTGAAATTTCGATTTCATTAGACGATAATAACGACGTAACAAAAACCGTCACAGGTACTGCATTACAAGAAACAGAATTGTCCCATATTAATGTATATGACACTGAGATCAATACGGAAAATGATATATTGCGTGATGATTATGAAGTGACAATTTTGTACAATCCAAATAATTCGAAAGCATCTCTCTTAAATCGACTTCTTTCCGATAAATGTCCGCATTATAAAATTGTACATGTTGATTCAACTATTGCAAAGATACAGCGAACTTTTTCATTCGATGATATATCTATATATGATGCACTCATGGAAATCGCTGAAGAGATTCATTGCTTATTTGTTTTTGGCGAAGATCCAGATGATATATTTATGCGAACAATTTCAGTATATGATCTTGAATCAAATTGTAATGAATGCGGTTATCGAGGTGAATTTGATGGGATATGTCCTGAATGTGGTAGTAGCGATATAATTCCAGGATACGGTGAAGACACGAATATCTTCGTAAATAAAGAAAACCTTGGTGAGGATATAAACTTTCAAACAGATGTAAATTCTGTATTTAACTGTTTCAGACTTGAAGCTGGAGACGACTTAATGACTGCAACAATTATCAACTGTAATCCCGCAGGAAGCCAATATATTTGGTATATTACAGATGAAACAAAGGCAGATATGTCGTCTAGTTTAGTCGAAAAATTAAATACATATGATCAACGATATGAATATTATCAAAATGAATATGTATCCAATATAGATAAAGTAATCGTAGACAAATACAATCAATTAATTGAAAAATATAAAGCATATAATGCCAATTTAACAAAAATTACTTTGCCCATTGTTGGATATAAAAAACTGATTAATTTATATTATGACGTAATTGATTTTTATGGATATCTTTACAATAGCCTTCTACCTAGTGTAGAAATAGACGAAACAACCGCGCAAGAACAGGCCAAGTTATTGACAGCACAAAATTTATCACCGGTCGCTGTGCAAAATGCTGATTATATTTCTCTTGCAACTGCTAATAGTACTATTACAGCATATGCAAAAGTAATTATTGATACGGCAAGATATAAAATAAGAGTTAAAAATTCTTCTTTGTCTGGTGTTAGATGGACTGGAAATTTTACGATTGAAAGTTATTACGATGAAGATGACGTGGCAGATAGTAACACAATTACTGTTACATTTAATGATAATTATGAAGATTTTTTAAAACAACAAATTGAAAAAACTTTAGCTAAATTAAATGATGAAGATTATAGTATTATTGGTTTATTTAATCTTTCAGATGATAGATTTAAAAATGAATTAAAAAAATATAGTTATACCCATTTACAAATCATTGCAGATGCATGTCAGTCATGTTTGGATATATTAATTGAACAAGGCGTTACAGATGATGAATCATGGGATTATACCGAAGGAAATGTATATGAACATATTTACGTTCCGTTTTATGAAAAAATGGAAGTAATCAATCAAGAGCTTGCGCTGAGAGAAACCGAAATTAATATTATTAATGGTATTACTGATGAATATGGCGATATAACAACAAAAGGCATACGTAATTATATCGAAGAAATACGAGATCAAATATTAAACGAATTAGATTTCCAATCCTTTATTGGTGACGATTGGGCGGAGTTAAGCTCTTTTAGAAGAGAATCTACTTGGTCAAATAGTAATTATATATCTGAAGGTTTAACGAACCAGGAACTATTTGATAACGCTATACATTTTCTCGATGCTGCAAACAAAGACATTTATGAATCAGCCAATTTACAACATATGATTTCATCGACTTTAAAAAATTTATTAGTTATCAAAGAATTTGAAACTTTGGTTGATTATTTTAAATGTGGGAATTGGATCAGAATAGAAATTGATGGAGAAATTTTCAAATTACGTTTAATCGGATTTGATATTGATTATGATAACTTAACGCATATTGATGTTGAATTTTCTGATGTTATAAAAAAATCTGATGCTTTAAGTGATGTGGATAATATCCTATCTCAAAGCCAGTCAATGGCCAAGTCATATTCTTCTACGAAAAGACAGGCAAAGCAAGGATCAGACAGTAAAAATATCGTTGATAATTGGTTCACGAACGGACTAAATGCAACAACAACAAAAATTGTAAATAGCGATAATCAGGATATTGTCTACGACAAACACGGTATGCTTTTTAGAAAATATGATGAAGTTACTGATTCTTACGATGATATTCAGCTTAAAATAATTAATTCTACTATCGCAATTACAACGGATAATTGGCAGACACTGAAAACCGCGGTTGGTAATTTTTATTATGTAGATCCTAAAAGTGGAAAGCTAACTCAAGGATATGGAATTAATGCTGAAGCTTTAGTGGGTAGACTAATCCTTGGAGAAAGTTTAGGAATATATGCGTCAGATAACTCTCTTACGTTTGACAACGATGGATTAAAAATAACAAACGGTGTTAATACATTTACAGTAAATCCAAATAACGAAAAACTTTTTAATATATCTAATGATACTGAAGACATTTTGTGGGTAGATGAAAATGGAAAGTTATACATTAAAGGTGATGGTGCACAACTCGATATAAGCGCAAATGATACAACTGAGGCTCTTACGATTGAGGTTAATAAGAAAGTCAATGATGCTGATTTCGGTACAAAAATCATACAAAATTACGATTCCGTTCAAATTGCATGGAACGATATAAGTAGATATATTCAATTTGTAAATAGTGAGCTGCGAATCTATGAAGACAGTTCAGAAAAAACTGATTCACTATTAATGAAGCTGGCTTATGACGGTGCATGGTATTATAACACTGGTACACGAATTGGTAAAATAGGTACTAACAATTATAACGACTATCCAGACTTTAAAGGATTAGTTTTTGATTTAGAATATGATGCCGGATATATGTGCTGGGCTGCAAAAGACAATCCAGATGGAACCTATATTGTTAAGATGGTTTATTTTAATAAGGATCATGCACTTGGCGAAAAAGGGCTTCACTTTAGTTGTCCTTCTTATATGGACAATAACTTGTATATCTCGGATGCCGTTAGGACGGTTAGATACTCTGATGGATCGGGCGGGTTGTATTCGGAGGATAATGAGATAATTATTTCTGGACGCACATCAACAATTCGAGGAATCCGAAATGATGGTTCTGTTATGCGATTTGATTGTGATGGAATTAACCAAAGATTTTTGCTCGGAAACAGTTCAACGAATACTGATAATTGTTTATTGGATTGTTATAACAATATTGATCTACATAATTTTAGTATTCTGAATCAATCAGATGCTAGATTGAAAGAGAACATTAGTGCTACAGAAATAAATGCGATAGAAATATTAAATCAGATTGAGCTTAAGAAGTTTGATTGGATTGAAGATGGAGCACATGAAGACATTGGAATAATTGCACAACAATTACGTGATGTAATACCTGATTTGGTAATGGAAGATTCATTGACTGGTAAACTTTCTATCAAAGAAAACAAATTTATACCATATCTGATTAAAGGAATCCAAGAATTATACGATATTATCAAAAACATATATGACAATTCTACAGGCGTCTCTACATATCAAAATAAACAGAATAGTGAATGGAAAGACACCTATAGCATAGAGGATAAGCAAGAGTTCATTAAATCTATTACTACTTTAAACCAAAAAGAAAAAACAGAACTTGTTAGAACACCAATGCAATTAACTTGATTATACTGGGAGGAATAAAATTGACTAATATAAATAAGCCAATAACTGTTGTAAGAGAGGAGTTTATACACGATCTTGTGAATTTAATAAATAATACTTCTCTACCATTATTTGTTATCGAATCGGCACTAAAAGATTGTATGCTCGAAGTTCATCAGGGTGCGCAGCAACAATTACATACGGATAAAATGATGTATGAAAAACAGTTAGATATAGAATCACAAAAAGATGTAAAAAAATAATTGTCTATGATGTTGGAAGGAGATGTCAAATAAGATGAGTAATTTATTAGATCAACATATTCGTATGCGTTTATCTCATGATATATTACAGTCTATTCATGTAGTTCAGGGAGATAGCGGGCGAGAATTATATTTTGTTTTTGATGATTATGAGTTGCAAGATGATGTTGAATATCGTATTTATATTCGAAAACCGTCCGGAAAAGAAATTTATAATTATTGTTATTATGCAAACGAAGAGCTTGTAGTTCAACTTACACCACAGATGATCGCAGAAGTAGGTGAATCTTTTAGTCAAATACAAATTATTCAAAATCATGTCGAATTAACTTCTTTTACTTTTACTCTTATTGTAGAAGAAAGTCTTATTTATTCTTCAAGTATTGATTCAAAAGATGAATTTAATATTTTAGATGAATTGATTGATAACGCACGTATAGCGATCAATCAAATGAATAGTATTACTGAAACCGTAACAGAACAAGAAGAGCAAAGAGTGGAAAATGAATCCGAACGACAATCTGCTGAAGAAGATCGTGTATCGGCAGAATCTTCGCGCGTTCAAGAGTTTAATGAAATGAAGTCAGAGTTTGATTTATTGAAAAGCGAATCTGAAACGGCTACAAGTAATGCTAATCAGGCCACACAAAATGCAAATACGGCTACTGATGCGGCTAATGACGCAGCGGAATTAGCGCAAGACAAAGCTCAGTCTGCGGAAACTGCCGCTAATACTGCTAACACTGCAGCCGAAAGTGCAGCGACAGCAACACAGTCAGCAAATAGTGCGGCTGAGTTGGCTCAAAGTAAAGCACAAGATGCAGAATCCGCTGCCGATAATGCTAATAGTATAGCACAAGACTTACAACAAAAACTTTCAGATGGAGATTTTTCTGCATCTGTTGATGTTGGTACAGTTACGACTGGTGAACCCGGAACAAGCGTTGTAATAACAAATTCTGGTACAACAAAAGATGCAGTTTTTAATTTTGTGATTCCCAGAGGCGCTACAGGAAGTATTGAAAATCTTGATACCGCAACAGTTGAGTTTTCTGAGGCTTCTAATAGAGCAAATCTTAATTCTGGTGAAACCATATCTACAATATTAGGTAAAATACAAAAATATTTTTCTGATCTTGGCACATTAGCCTTCTATGATACGGGTCAAATTGCGTCACTTATCCCATATCCAAAACTTAATTCAGTTGAAATTATTTCATTAAATGATTTATTTAATAATAACATACCTTCAACTTTGTCTGTGACTGGTAATATGAAAGTCGTTACTATTGGATTAAATATGTCACCATATATAGTTCGACTTGTTAGCTTTTCAATTCAATTCACTACAAGTAGTGTTCCAAGTAATTATCAAATTGACCTTCCTAATATTTCTTCTTCATATGCTTTAGATTTTAACACTATAGTACCTCCTGTCATTAGACTAAGTTGTGCCAATACATCTGATGGCGGGTATATTGAATTTACACAGTCAGGAAATTATGTATATGGAATAATTCATTTGACAAGAGACGCTAGTACTTCATATAGGTATTCAGGTCATGGAACCTGGATTACAGATAGTTAAAAAGGAGGAATCATGTATATATGATCTTCAGAGCAAACAATAAACAAATTAGTATATATGATTATTATGTAACAAATGCATGTGTTCTCAGATTTATAGATGCAAATGACGAAGACATAAAAAACTTTTTCTATAATTTAGGTGAAATAACTTCATTTGAAATTTTAGATGATGATGGCATAACAGTCAAAGATTCGAGACCGATGAATCTTGAATTTACATATTATATGGTAGAAAAGTCATATGTAAATTTAATGTCTGAATCCGAGAACGAAGTAGATGAACAAAGTTCAAAAACTCTTGTAGAAATGACAACGGCATTTCTTGAAACACCTACAATTGAAAAAATAGTTTCTAGTATCAAATCTAATGTAAAAAGTATTCAATCTGCTATTCCTAATGCGACACAGTTACAATCGCTTTTTAATATTCAAGTTGAATCGCTCACTGATGAACAAGCATTGCTGGTTTCAGATTTTTATGAAGCATGGGATAAAATTCCAGATGGAACCGAACTGAAAGAGGGAAGAAGATTACGATATTTAGTAGACGGATTGTTATACAAAGTAAAAACAGGACAAACACATAAGAAGCAATCTGATTGGAATCCAAAGGATGCCGCATCTTTATTCGAAGTTATAGAGCCATCACATTCTGGAACATTAGAAGACCCAATCCCTGCGCACGCAAATATGGAATATGTACAAGGCAAATACTATATTGAAGATGGGGTGACATATTTATGTAATTCTGATATTGCCAAAGATGGAGTCGTATTGCAATATGTGCCTAGTCAATTAATTGGAATTTATTTTGAAAAAGTTGAAAAATAATAACATGAAAGCCGTAGGAAAATGTATTGTTCCTGCAGCTTTTAGTATGGTGGTGATAAAATGGCAATTCTTGATACAATTAAAAAAATAATTCCATATCGAAAGTCTAGCTCAGGTTATGAACAAGTGATGATTTCATCACAATCTATAGGCATGGATGATGGAAGCATCTTAGCAGACAACATCCAAATAGTTGATATATTACAATGCGATCTAAAATATGGGGGAGATGGAATAATTGAGGGAAATAGTTATCACACATGTACAGGTACTATATCATCTAGTAAAAAAATATCAGATTGCAAATTTACGGCATTTTTTATATGTAGCAATTACGGTGTTCCAATGAGTGATCCCACCTTTTTAGTTAGGGGGGACTATAATGTCACCGTACAGCAGCCGGTAAGAAATTATACAAGCATAGATCATAGTGTGATAACAACGATTGGGGTTATTTGTTATAAGTAGAGATTTAATAATTTTGTATCAAAACTATTATTAATTCAATAGGAATCAAGAGTCTATAAACACAGACTCATTTTTATTGCAAACTTTTTATGATTTGAATGGTTTATAAAGGAGGAATTTATATGGCACATATTTTTGTTATAGCAGGACATGGACATGGTGATTCAGGTGCAACAGGAGGAGGATATACAGAGGCTGAAAGAGTTCGTGCACTTGCCAAAAAAATACAGCAATATGGTGGTAGCAATGTTACAGTCGGAGATATGAGTAGAGATTGGTATGCAGATAATGGAATTAGCTCACTTAATATCTCTAAAGATTGGCAAATTATTGAATTACATATGGATGCTGCATCTGCATCTGCAAGGGGCGGACATGTAATTATTAATTCTACATTTAGTCCTGATAAATACGATAAAGCATTGGCATCATATATTTCTGGAATTCTTCCAGGTCGTTCTCAAACAATTGTTAAGCGTAGCGATCTTGCCAATCCTAAACGTGCGGCTGCAAAAGGTTATGCTTATAGACTACTTGAATGTGGTTTTATTTCAAATGCAACAGATAGAAAAATTTTCAATGAGAATATTGATGAAATTGCAAAAGGTATTCTAAAATGCTTTGACATCGCAGTATCTGGGTCATCGTCTTCGACTTCTAAGCCATCATCGAGCGCATCTTCTTCATCAGAAAAATACACACTTGCAAAATCTACTAAAGTTTATACGAATGCATCCGATGCGAAAAATAATAAAAATGCAGCTGGCACATATTCGGCTGGTACATATTATGTATATAAGAAATCCGACGGTATGATTAATATTACAAAAACAAAAGGGAAAGCAGGCGGATGGATCAATCCCAACTCATTATCTTCTAGTGCTAGTTCAGCTTCATCTTCTACTACAAAAACAACATTAAAAGTTGATGGATATTGGGGGACTTCTACTACAAAGCGTTTACAGCAAATTTTCAAGACTACAGTGGACGGCAAGGTATCAAATCAATTTTCTTGTTATAAATCGCAGAATCCTGGACTTGATTCAGGGTGGGATTGGAAATCGAATCCAACTGGATACAGCCCGTTGATTAAGGCTATTCAAAAGAAAGTTGGTGCTGCACAGGACGGTCATATTGGGCCTGATACGATTAAGAAAATTCAGAAATGGATGGGATGCACTCAGGACGGTGTGTTTAGTGCCAAATCACCTTGTATCAAAAAACTTCAGCAATGGTGCAATAATCAGAAATAATATATATAATTTAAGGGCAGTTGAGTTTAATACTCTTCTGCCCTATTTTTTACGATTATATCAAACTATCGAGAACGTCTACAGCATTTTGTTTTTGCTCTTTTGTGATACCTACATAAGTTTGTTCTGTGGTTCTTATGCTTTTATGTCCTAATAAAACGGAGATAGTTTTTAAATCTACACCTTTTTTATAAAGTAATGAACCAAATGTATGCCGCAACGAGTGTATACTGACGCCTTCTATATTAGGATATCTTATATTAGTTAATATACGCTTCAATGTTCTATGCAATGTTTGTTGCCGTATAGGATTCTTTTTACTGTTCAAAAAAATAAAATCTTGTGGTTTATGTTCTGGATTAAGCTTATCGAAATAATCGAGTACTTCACAAGCAATATTATTTAGTGGAATTTCGCGCACACTCGTTTCATTTTTTGGACTTTTCACAAGTCGTTTTCTTGGCTGATGTTTATATTTGATGTCTGCAATGGATTCATCTACTCTAATACTTTTCCTATCATTTATGCTTTTAATGTCATTCCATCGCTCAGCTTTTAACTCGCCTAATCGTAATCCTGTATTAATGAACATGAGAATTGCATATCCCTCTGCTTGATATTTAGGATTACCGTTTTTATATGTGGATTTTATCTCATTGTATATTTTAGGAATCCATTCTGAGTCTAAGAATGGCACATCTTTTTTCTTAACAGCTACTTGCGCTTCATTCGGAATACGTACACCTTCCAACAATAATGGCGGAAGTTTTTCATGCTTAATTCCATAATGTAATGCCGATCCCATAACAGTCCACATGTTCAATATAGTGTTTCTAGCATATTGAGTTGCAAGTGCATTTAAGAAATTTTGCACATATGGAGTTTTAGTGGTAAAAGAACATAGCTGCATATCGCATATATTATTTGTTGGGAAATTTACTATTTCATCATAAGATCTGTTATATGTTAAGAGTGTTTGTTCTCCCACTTTTGGAGCCATTATATTGTCAATATACCATCTTAGATAATCTTTGAAAATCGTAGTATCTTTTATAGTATTTTTCTTTTCATTTTCTTTTTGTTTTTCTAGTTTTTCTTTTACCTGTTTCTCCGTCTTACCATAAGTGTATTTACCACTAGCGTCTCTGAAAAACTTATATTTATGTCCATTAACTGTTTTTGTACCCCATGTGCCTTCACCATTTCTTCTTTTACGTCCCATGTTTTCCTCCATCACCTTAAGAACATATGTTCTAATTATAATATGTAACAGGCACATTTTGCAAGCACTGTTTTTACCACAATTAATTACCACAATATTACCACAATCAAAATGAGAAAACAAGGTTTTATATGATACTAATTGGGATTTGTCTGACAATTTTAAGTATTAAAAAATAGCGAGAAAACGTTGAATTTACGCGGTTTTTCAGCATTTTGAGTTACATAAAAAATATACCGGATACAAACCGAGACAACTATACACCAATTTTTCCGGAGTTTCAAGAGCTTTTTTGTTTTTCGTCCTGTCGTCAGGAACACCGGAAAGCTCCATTCCCCATTCTTTCAACAGCATTTCCGGGCTTGTCAGAAGGCCGGCTCCCTGCTGTATCAGATAGTTGCATCCTCTGCTCAGACTGCTGTTTACAGGACCCGGAAGTGCATAAATATCCCTGCCCTGCTCCAGAGCCATATCTACTGTAATCAGGGATCCGCTCTTTTCTCCTGCCTCCATCACAAGCACAACATCCGAAAGGCCGCTGATGATCCGGTTGCGCGCCGGAAAGTGCCAGGAAAGCGGCGGCGTGCCGGGAGGATACTCAGACAGGATTCCTCCTCCCTGCTCCAGAATATCCATATAAAGCCCGATATGCTCTCTCGGATAACAGACGTCCGGCCCGGATCCCAGCACGGCAAAGGTTTTTCCATTTCCCATCAGAGCGCCTCTCTGCCCCATGCCGTCAATTCCTCTTGCCAGGCCGCTGATAATCTCGATCCCGTACTGTGCCAGCACTTTGCCAAACTCCACCGCGTATTTTTCTCCATAAGGCGTACATCTTCTGGAGCCTACAATCGCCGCTTTCCTGGACGCCGGATCCGGAAGATTTCCTTTTACATAAAGTGCATATGGAAAATCCGGAAGCTTCAGAAGGCACTGCGGATATGCTCCGGAAAACCAGGGAATAAACCGGATTCCCTTTTCCGCCGCCTCTGCGCGCCTGTTTCCGATCCTCTGTTTCCCTGCAGACTTCAGAGCCTGGCGCTCCTTTTCCGAGAGGAAATCCAGTCCGGCCAGCTGTGTTTCTTCTATATAATAGACCGCCCGTCCTGTCCTCATGCATTTCCGAAGAAGATACTTCTTTTTTGATGAAATCCCCTGAATCCCCGCAAGCCAGTATTCGTATTCCATTTCCTCATCTGAGAGCGGCAGGGATTTCTGTAATGTATCCTGCTGTAAATCTATCCGTTCCATTTCAGTCACCTCCCCCAGTATTTTCCGTTCGCTGTCCGGTATCCCAGTGCTTCTCTCAAATGAGCAGTTCTGATCTGCTCCTCTCCTTCAAGATCCGCGATAGTCCGTGCCGTCCTGATAATCTTATGATATGCTCTGGCTGTAAGTTTCATTGCAGAAAATGCCTGTTCCATCAATTCCTGCTCCTTTGCGCCAAGTATACAGTATTCTTTTATATCATTTACATCCAGCCCTGCGTTTGTCCTTATTCCTGTTCCCCTGTATCTCTCTTTCTGCCGTTCTCTTGCCCGGCATATCCGTTTTCTGATTTCTGCGGAAGACTCCTCCTTCCGGCGTCCGGTCAGATCTTCATAACCGATCCGCGGCGCCTCAGTGCAGAGATCTATTCTGTCCAGAAAAGGCATGCTTACTTTTCCCAGATAAGCACGGATCTGGGCAGGTGTACATTTGCAGCGTTCCATATCCGGGTAACATCCGCAGGGGCAAGGATTCATCGCGGCAACAAGTATAAAATCCGCCGGGAAGCAATATTTCCCGTATGCTCTTGATATTTCTATTGTCCGGTTCTCCAGCGGCTGCCGCAGCAGCTCCAGTATCTCTTTTCTGTATTCTGTCAGTTCATCCAGGAAAAGAACACCGCCGTGAGCCAGACTGATCTCTCCCGGACGGGGCACGATTCCGCCTCCGATCAGCGCCGCTCTCGTAACTGTATGATGAACCTCCCGGAAAGGCCTCTGCATAATCATAGGAGAATCCGCCTGCAGCATATCCATTACGCTGTAGATTTTTGTAATCTCCAGACTTTCCTCCCGCTCCAGCGGCGGAAGAATACCTGCTATAGCCCTGGCTGTCATGGATTTTCCGCTTCCCGGCGGGCCGATAAGAAGAAGATTATGACCGCCTGCCACAGCAATTTCCGCGGCCCGTTTCACTGTCTCCTGCCCCTGTATATCCCCGAAATCCACTTCTGGTTTTTGTTCTTTAAATACACCTTCTGATGCAGCAGACGGAATTTTTATTCTGCCCTTCAGATAATCTACCGCCTCCCGTAAATCTGATACTCCCACAACCTCCACATTATCGATCAGTGCTCCTTCCGACGCATTTTCCCGGGGCACAATACAGCAGCGTACTCCCCGTCTCCCCGCCTCCATAACGATCGGAAGAATTCCCGGCACTTTCCGGACTTTGCCGTCCAGTCCCAGTTCTCCTGTCAGCAGACAGGACCTGACATTTCCCGGATTTACAATCCCCAGCGAGATTAAAATAGACACTGCTATGGGAAGATCAAAAGAAGCCCCTCTCTTCCGGAGAGCTGCTGGAGAAAGATTAATTACAGTCCTTTTCGGAGGGTAGTCAAATCCGGCATTCCTGATAGCAGTCCGGACCCGTTCTCCCGCCTCCTTTACCTCTGATGAAAGATAGCCCACCATATGAAAAACGGGCAGGCCGTTGGATACATCTGCTTCCACATCAACAAACTCTGCTGAGAGTCCCTCGATGGCCGCAGACAGTACTGTGCTGAAGCTCATCTGCACACTCCTTTCCATGAGCTTCCTGTCATCCTGTAAACACCACAATGATTCTCAGTACCTCTTCTGTACTTTCGTCAGCCTGTCCGGAAACAGTACGGACAAATAACAACATGGCATCTGAAAATTTGGCTGATTCAGCCGGAAATGATTGCCGGAGCAGAACGCTCCGGAAATGTAAATTCATCATATACCTGACATACTTTTTCTGTCAACCTTTTCCTGCATCTTTTCTGTTTTTCGAAGCGGTATATCTGACATGCATTCTCCGCTTCTGATACAGGATTCTCCTGCGGCCAGTCCCTTCCGCCGGTTGGAAAAGCACAATTTCTGTTATTCCGACATACATTATATCAAATGCGCTAAGAGGTGTCGTCTTGAAATCATTTCCCGCTCCGCTATCTCCCTCGGAAGAAAAATATTATATTCAGAAATATACAGAAGGAGACCTCGAGGCAAAACATATCCTGATCGAACACAATCTGCGTCTTGTCGCACATGTCATTAAAAAATATCAGAACCTGGAAGAAGACCCGGAAGATCTGATTTCCATAGGTACCATAGGACTGATCAAGGCAGTTGTCACCTTTAATCCCGACAAAGGCAACAGGCTGGCCGCTTATGCTTCCCGCTGTGTGGAAAATGAAATCCTGATGTATCTGCGCTCCAGAAAGAAAAACGGCAAGGAAATATCCCTTTATGAACCTATCGGCACGGACCGGGAAGGAAACGAAATCAGGCTGTACGATATTATGGAGACTGACGAAGCCGATATTCCGGACAGAATTCATCTCAGGGAAAATATCCAGACACTTTACGAAAAAGTGGAAAACGAGCTTTCCTCCCGGGAAAAGCTCGTTTTAAAAATGCGGTATGGCCTTTATAACGGCGAAGAATATACGCAACGGGAAATTGCCAGACAGCTTGGCATTTCCCGTTCTTACGTCTCCCGGATCGAAAAGAGCGCAGTGGAAAAACTGAGAGGATTTTTCTGACTGCCGGGTCGAACAGATTACGCAGCCGCAGAGCTTTCCCGGCAGTATAAGCGGTCCGCCCAAAAAGACAGCAGGGGAAGCTGCCGAATCAGCTCCTTTCCCTGCTGTCTTCCTCTCTACTGCATTCTTCTCCACCAGCGGTAAATTAAGACCGCTCCTGTGATTACTGCTGCCGGCACCATACAGCTAAGCAGAATAATCCATAACCAGAAGTATCCGATATGAATATTTGTCTGCTCCTGAATATTGTTTATATTTCCGGCAGTATCGCTCAGAGAAATTCCTACATTGTGCCACCCTTTTTCCAGGGTAAAAGTCAGTGTATTATCCTCCGGCGAGTATATAAACTCTCTCTCCTCGCCGTTATCGTATATCCTGGTTGCATCCTCATCCAGCAGTTCGCTGATTCCGGTAAGTGTGACAGTCTGCCGTTCGTCTCCGAAATACCAGTGCCAGGACGACAATTCTTCCGGGATCTGACAGGTCGGCGCGGCGCTGTCAATATGGATGGTTCCGAGATCGACTCTGGATCCGTCATTTTTTACTGACAGATGCAGATCTATATCTGTATCATCATCAAAACTGTCCCTGAAAAAGTCTGATCTCAGGATATAATTGTAAACGCTGAAACCATATATACTGTCATCCTCTGTCACCTGCGCGTTCGCCTGCATCTCTTCCGCGTTCATATCTCTGAGGACAAGATCCACATCTGTTCCGGCTTTCGCCATTACAAGTATCTTCAGATCCTTAAAGCTGTCCGGCCGCATACTGATCGGAGTTCCGTCTTCATACTGGAATGAATACAGACCTGTCTGTCTCTTTACATTGCTGTCCATGATAAAGGCCAGTACGTCCTGTTCAATGACCCTTGCATATGTACTTACATTCAGTTCGCTTCTGTTGCCCGCAGTATCCACCGCGGTCACTTCCAGAGCGTATACTCCGTCTCCGCTGAAATCAGGCACTTTAATTCTTTTTCCACGTATAATGCCTTCCTGCTGCGTATCCGAGTCCAGATAGACGTTCACTGGTTCCATATCGGGTGCGGCCTCGGAACGGGTATGGTCTGCCTTCCAGACAATCAGAGAATACTCCAGCCGCTCAATATTCAGATCGCTGAATTCCAGAGTCGGCGCGGCTTCCTTTGCCCTGTCGTAAGTATAGATATCCAGGAATTCCGTATCATCAGGGCTTACATAAGCCCCGTTTCTTTTTTCGATAACCGGCGCAGTCCTGTCTATTTCAAAAACTTCTGTCGAACGGTGGTCTGAACCATTGCCGGCCAGATCCCTGGGCGTCATTTCGATCCGGTATACAGCCTCTGCGCCCACTTCAAAAGTAAGCGTATGAACATCCCCCTCATCGACCCACTGGCCTGCGCTGACCATGCTGCCGGAGGTATCTTCCATTCCCTCCGCGGAATGTGCCGCTCCGGCTTCTTTCGCATAGATGCGCAGTTCCATCAGTTCCGGATCAAAATGATGCTCCGTGACAGAAATAGATACGGTTTTCTCTTCATTAAAGCTGTTTTCCGTCTCCGGATTGGTGAATTGGGCAAAGTTTTCCGTGATGACCGGATCCGTCTTGTCAACGTAGAAAAGATGTTCGTTTCCTCCGCTGTAATGTACTTCCGCTTCGCGGCCTCCGCGGTCCGTTCCATTCATCTCGAAAGTATAATCCCCTTCGTCAAAGACAATTACCGCCGTATACTGATCCACGGCTGTCCTTGAAAAACTTACTCCGGGCACATCGCCGATTTCATTTTCAATCACCGTGTTTATAAGATCCACGTCAAAGTTGCGTTCTGTCACTGTCACATCCGCGATCCGGTCGGCATTATAATAAAGATCCGTGTCATCGTCGTCCCGGAAACTTACATGAATAACCGGATCTGTCTTATCAACCGTAAAACTTCTGCTGTGCACAGTTCCGGTCCTGTTTCCCGCCCTGTCGGCCGCTGATACTGACAGTACGATATGATTATCGTCTGAATTATAGTGAAACGTTCTGGACACTTTCGTAACCAGGTTCTGATCTGTCTCTTCCACGATCCAGCCGCCTTCCAGCTGGTCCCCTTCCTGGTATCCCGTGTTGTCCAGCGTTATCGTCTGCTCTGCATCTGTCTTTTCTGAAGTCTGGGACCAGGAGATCTCACGGATTCCGGATACCCTGTCCGTAATGGAAGCCGTAATACTTACGTCTGATACAAACAGCGCATTGCCCTCTTCATCTGTGTACTCCGTCGAATTGCCGTCCGCCAGATCAACGGAAGGCGCATCATAATCTGTAACAAATCCGCGGGGAGTCACTTCACCGGAGCTGTTTCCTGCATTGTCGAAACCGTCCGCGTAAATCTGTCCCTTGAATCCGGAAGGAACGGGGATTTCGGCCGTACCGTCAGTCACAGGCACCGTTCCTGTCAGTTCATCCTGCTGCTCTCCATTTCTGTAAGGAACCAGGCGGTAATCAATTCTGTCCATCCCGGATACCGTATCCGACGCTGTAATTACAACACGAAAGTCTGTTTTGAAATAATAACCATATTCCAGATAGTCAATATATTCCGATGTCTCTTTCGTACCGTCAGCCGATTCAGGGACAAATTCGTATTTTTCAATTTCAGGCGGAGTCCGGTCCAGTACAATCTGTTCCGACTCATATGTTTTCATCACATTGCCTGACCGGTCCGTGTATGTGATCCGGATAGTATAGGTTCCCTCTTCTGACAGTCTGATGTGTCCGGTCCATTCATCGCCTTCACTGCTCCAGTCCTCAATGGCATATTCCGAATCATTGACAAAGACTTTTACGTCCTCCGCATAGAAATTTGCTTCTGTAACCGTCACCTCTGCCTGTATGCCGTCCTGGCAGGTATGATCATAGTACAGTACCGAATCTGTATTTTCCTGATTGGCGTATTCCGCCCTGTCACCGGTATACAGCTCCATGGTCTGCCGGTCCCGTATCTGCTGGGGCTCCGGATATCTGACCGTGCGGACCGGCGCAATGGTATCCACAACTACCACATGCCCGTTCTCTGTCTCAATCGTGCTTCCGTCTTCCTGTTTTACGGTTCCGTTGCTGTCGTGGACCTCGCTGGTATTTCCGGCCTTATCCGTCACTGTAAAACTGATACTGCCCCGATACTGTTTAAACAGGCTGCCGGTAAGTACGAAAGACGCCTCCGCCTTCTTTTCTCCATCCTGATAAATGAAATCCCCGTCCGTACAGCTGATAACCCCGCTCTCTCTGTCTTTGTTCAAAGTTGTGCTCGTACCGTCCTCCTGCTCATAAGTCCAGCTGAAGCGATCAATGCCGGAAATATCATCCTCAGCGGAAAGCGTAACAGTAACAGACGGATTATAGAAGCCCAGTGACAGATTTTCCATAACTGAACTGACCGGTTCTGTTTCATATGTGATTTTAAGGCTGCCGGGCGCTTCCTGATCGATTATAAACGGCTCGTCTTCCTCATAGCTTCCGCTGTTTCCCGCCAGATCCATACACTTCAACGTGAAATCATATTCAGCGTCTGTATCAAATACAAGAACATTCTCCGCTGTATATGTCCCGTTTTTCTCTTTCCACTCTGCTTTTCTGAGAGCCTTCGTCATTTCCTTCTTAAGGCTGTTTTCCTCCGGCAGCGCGGCGCCGTTTACATCCGCCGCGGAGAAATCGGTAAATTCCAGTTCATCCGGATTGAAGTTCGCCTCTTTCACTGACACGGAAGCTCTTCTTGCCTGTCTGTAGCCTGTCGTGTCTTCTGTCAGTTTATCCGGTACAGCCGGTGTATAAACAACCGAAATAACCGGATCCACCGTGTCAAGAACATGTCTGCAGGACGTATAGCCGCCGCTGACGGCCGCCCCGTCATACTCATTGCTGAAAATCACGTATCCTTCCGCCTGAACAGACAGGGTATTCGCCGCCTCCGGGTCCAGCTGCACTTTCCCCGTATACAGTCCTGTCTGAGGATCATATTCCGCTGTAAATTCTTCCGCCGAAGAATTTTTATACAAGGCGAATCCCTCTGCCGCGGCAATGTCATCCGATGCAGTCAATGAGACTGTCGCCTGGGATGTCCGGTAAAAGTATTCTGACTCCGCATCGCACTGGCCGCTGCTGATCTCTGCTCCCGTTTTATCTGTAATCCGGTCCGCTGCCGGGTAGGATATCTCTATAAACTGATTTCCCGTTTCTGTATTTTCCTGTGTATTTCCGGCAGCATCCGCAGCCTCGATCCTGCGGACGCTCTTCCATTCTTCCGCCGTCAGATCTGCGATAAAATCCCCCTGGCGGTTTTTCTCAACAATATGTTCCTGATTGTCCGCGTCATACCATACAACAGAAGCGACTCCCGCTGTATTATCCTCCGCGGTAAACGCGATTTCGTATGTGCCTGTATCCCTGTCGAACTTGTCAGAAGACGGCTGCGACATTCCCACATCTGTGGGCGCTGACAGATCCTGCTGATACTGGAAAAGCACGGAATTGGTTTCCTCCCCCGTCCGGGAATTCTTCAGCCTAATATTGAATTCTCCTTCCGCAGTCTCTTCACTGATCTCTACCTTATCCGTCCAGGCTTTGCCGTCCCAGATCTGATCAAACTCTCCGGCAGGAGCAGGCCTGACTGTCAGCTTATTTTTCTGATTGTACCAGCCCGTATCAGGATCCGGCTCACTGACAATATAGTCTTTGTCTTTTTCCGGAGTTGCCTTTCCATATATAACCTCATCTGATTCCGCGTCTGCATAATATCTGTCATCATCGCTGATATACCTTACATATATGCTGTGTCTCTCATCCGTTCCGATGGGCACGGAAGAAAGAGTTGCCCTGCCGTCAGACAGGGGCTCTGTTCCTGCCCGTTCGCCGTCTACGTAAAACACTGCTCTTCCCTCCGGCGCAGGCGCCCCTTCGTTATCCGGGTGAGACACAGTCACGGTAATATCCGCACGGGGCCGGGACCCGCCGCTTCCCCGGACATTAACCGACACGTCCGGATCTGCCGGCGAAACACGCAGGTCGGCAGACAGTCTCACAATGTCCGAAAGTTCTGTCTCAACTGTACAGAAGTATTCGCCTTCCTCTTCATAGGTCACCGGATCAATGGTCAGAACCGCGGATGTCTCGTCCTCCAGTTCCTCGTCCCCGAAATACCACTGATAATATACAGGCTCGTCCCCCGTATAATTTACTTTCATTTCCACCCTGCTGCCGTAAGACGCGTCAATCTCTTCCTCAGTCATACTGCACTCCGGCGATTCTGTGTACAGGGGAAACGGGATCTCCATGTCCTGATCCTCAATCTCAATGGTTCCTTTCTCCGGAACCTCATATTCATTTTCCCCCACATCTATGGTGTACTCATAGGAACTGCCCTCATACAGTCCTTCAAAGGTTACTTTATTTTTGTCCGTCTCTGACGGCCGGATCTCATTTTCCCTGTCATCTTTCAGCAGGATACTGACGCCGGGAACTGGTTCATCCTCCTTATTTGTGAAAATGAATGTCACCGTATGCCGGTCTCCCGGCGCGGCATAGGCCTGCGCAGACGGCTCCAGGAGCGTCAGAAGCATCAGCGCGCTCATCACGGCCGCGGCCGCCCTGTACCCGAAGCTTTTGTACCGGCCGCCTGTCTTTCTGCTCTCTTTCCTCATAGATAATCCCTGCCTCCTCTGAATCATGATATCATCTCAAACCTTCCGGCACAGAAAACTTTCAGGAATTTCCTTCCTGCCGTCCGCCGGCATCCGGCTGTTCCAGCACATTCCGGAACTGCTCTCCGAACAGGCTTCTTGTTTTCTGCCTTTTATATTTGTGGAAGTACATCAGAAAACCGACAAAAAAGCAGATCACAGCCAGTACGGCGGACAGGATAATGGGCATTGTCACAAACGCCGAATTATATTTCAGATCCAGAGCGCTCTCTATCCTGCCGTATATTCCGGATACGTAGCTGATCCCGAAAAGAACAGCCAGCACCGCCGCAATAATAATAAATCCTTTTATAAAAGCAGACAGTACGTATTTCAGAAGCGGAATTCTGTCAAATATTTTTTTCATCATTTTTTCATTCCCCCTTCTCCATCGTAATTGATCCGAAGAAATCCTGAACTTCCTGCCGGGTTATTCCATAAGACTCGGCAATTGTATTGATGTATTCGTCATTATCAAGAACATTTTTCAGCTTCACCACAGCGCTGCGGAACTCATCATTGTCCTGGTATGCCTGGAGGGTCTCATATCCTTCCAGAATTCCGGTCTTTCCGACTTCTACCTCATAGATAGCCCGGGCCAGGTCATACCCTGTGCTGCCGTCCATATCTCCCAGTGTTATAACAGCCGAGGAGATCTCCCGGAAACTGCGTGTATTCGCGTGTTTCATAATTTCATCAACCCGCTGCGGCAGAGCCTGCGGATCGTTCACCTTCTGAAGCAGGTCTGTAAGCATCCGGGCTTCATACTCTGAAATATCGCTTCCGTCATATGTAAACGCGGCGATCTCTTCATATGTACTGTCCATCTGATCCGCCCGCGCGGAATCAATCAGGTCGTCCGCGATTTCCTCCAGCCTGTAAAACTGTGTGTCATTATACCCGGCTGTAAGATCATCCCATTTTCCCATGGCAATGTGGAACGCCGCCGCCCGGTAGATTCCGTAGACAATTAGAGTGATAAGGAAGCAGGAAATCATAACGCCTCCGATCCGGAAGGCATTGCGCACCTTGACATTTTCTTCCTTCACGATGGTCGGCGCGGAATTCTTCGCGTCCTCCAGGTCCTTTTTCAGTTCTGTATAAGAATGATAGTATTTCTTATTGTCAGGATCCGTATAGCCCGGGGTACGTTTCCTTGTACATTTTCTGATGATATTTTCAAGCTTCTTATGATAATACCGGGCAGTGCAGGACAGGTCTCTTCCGGTATACAGCTCTTCCTTCAGAAAATATTTCTGATAGAACCCATGGGGATCCTCGACGAACAGTCTGTTCTTTGTAACCAGTTCAAAAATATTCAGGCATTCCCAGAATGTTGCCCCGAGAGAGAATATATCACTTTCTACTGACATTTTCCCCTTTTCAAATTCTGATGTAAAGGGGAACTCAGAGCCGGCTGATGCCTCTGAATAACACTCCGGCGCGGCATAGCCCAGCGTTCCGTACTGGTACAGACGGTCGATGGTTTCCGGGCGGCTGTAATCCGCTCCAGTCAGATTGCTGTACGCGAAGCGCTGCGCCCTGGTAACCCTGCATGACTTGCCGAAATCAATCAGCACCAGTTCCTTTCCATAGCGGGTAACCATGATATTTTCCGGTTTGATGTCCAGATGAAGCACATATTTCTGTTCCGTAATATACTGCATGATCTCGCAGAGATTGATCATAAAGAGCATGATCTGATCCTGATATTTCAGAATATTTTCATAGCTGTAGCCTGCGGCGGCCGCGTTTTTTTCTTCACTGCTGTAATCGCTGTAATTGACGATTCTGGACAGGCCGTTTCCTACAGGCTCTATACGCCGTAACTTCCAGTATTCCTCCCTGCAGAATTCATCCAGGTTCCACCCGTCGATAAACTCCTCTACTACGCAGAAATATCCCTCATTCGTAATAACGCCGCCGGGGACATAGCTGCATTTCACGCTGAAATCTCCCATATCTTCAATAACGTCGTTTATTTTCACAACCGACCGGCAGTCTTTGAGATCTTCAAATATTTTCCATTCTTCCTCTTTAAATCTGCTTAAACGGTCAACGACCTCCCCGTTCATACGGACAGCTCTCGGCTTGAACTTTAATACACAGGAAAATCTGAGTTCGCCGTCCCGTTTAATCTCCAGGCCCTTGTAAACAATACTTTCGGTGCCCACAGCAATAAAGCCGTCCTGATTGATGCCGTATGAAACGTCAATAATGTATTTGTGCGCCGCACTGATTAATTCATTGCTCATCTGAATCCGTATCCTTTCTCTCTGTGTCTTCAAAAAGCCGGCTGAAAATAGACTCACGGGAGCCTCTTTCCAGCACAGACAGCCTGGATATTTTTCTTTTCTGTTTTTCCTGAACGACTACATACCCGTCAGCATCTGCCGCGTTATTCCAGTTTATACTCATCTTGCCCTCCTCTTTTTTGCTCTACAGATTTTTTAAGATAATGTTCTGATTTTCCGTTTTTGCTTCCCGGAATGCTTTCATGATTTCATCAGACAAGGGAACCTGCTCCCCCACTTCTTTTCTTCCAGATTATAACATATTGTTGAAAAGAAGGCGTGCACAAAATCTCCTGTTCCTATGGGATACCATAAAAAATCTACTTTCAATCCTGCCGGCATAATTCTCACCTCATAAATATTATCCGGATGCTTTATTAATAAATCTTGCCGGAAGTATATATATACACTTTAAATCCGCGTTCTGATCAAGTCCGCAGAATATATTGTCATTTACTTCTATTGCAGTCTCGCTTTCCTTCCCGATCTGAATGATTCCTCTTTCTTTGTCATATTTTAAAGGCGGTTTTTCAAAATATTTCTGAGTCTGAGGTATCTTTTTTATCAAATCATACACTGCATTTTGTTTACATGCTGATAAGTCGAAATTATGTAATATATAATCGCCCTTTTTGCGTACAGGAAGACGGATATCTTCCTCAGACGCATGCACCAGCGGGATAAATCCCTGTATGCAGAGCAGCTTTCCTGTCTGTATTTCAAAAACCAATTCCAATGTGTCTATGGCTAATGAAAAAACCGGAACTGTAATATCCTGATTTTCATAATACAAAGTATGGATTGCAAAGTCATATATCATTTCATAATATCCTGTACTCCCGCTAAAAGTTCCTTTCTTTCAGACTGCGTAGACATTTTTCAGTAAATTCCTGTTTTCTATAAGCCAGCGAAATATTAAAATCTATATTTTCCTGTGACAGATAATTTTCCAGAAGTCCCTGTGATATTTTTTAATTTCTTCACATCCGGGAATATACATATTTGCTGGGAATATGTCGAAACTCATACTCATTTTCTTCATCTCACTTTAGCATAGCATCTTTCACTCTGTTTAAGGACAGATCACGTACGCTCTTTCTGATCTTCAAAGCTTCAGACTAAAATAGTTTATTATAAAAAATATTTTTCTACTTTTTCACAATGTTTTAATGTATTCATTCCCATATATCGCTTACATTGATTCAGAGTATCATGCCCTTCATCTATCAGATTTTCTTTTTCCTTTATTTTCATAAAAGGAATCCCTTCCGGGAATTCTTCTTTGAAAGCTTTATACAAGTCTGCATATTTCATAAGTTAAAGTCCTGCATCATTTGAATGTAAAGCCAAGTTCTGAAAGAGATTCCATAAATTCAGCATATCCCTCGCTCTTCTTATCTGCGCCGGAAATATCTCTTTCTGTAATCTGCATATTTTTCTTCATTTTCATATGGTACAAATGTTTCGCCAGTTCTGCTTCCTCTGGAGAAAAATCAGAATACTCTCTTAAATATTCTTCCAATTCGTCAAACGGTCCCAGCAGCCGGCAAATAAACTCACCACCGTTCTGCTCAAATTCATCTATGCTGTCATCAAATATAAACAGACCTTCTGAATCAAGCCAGAATGCGGTCGTCGCTGCCGGAATAACAACTCCGTCAATCTCAAAAAGCAGGTACTGTAATGCTTCCCTTTCGGCAAGCTGTCTGATACGATCCGGTGCATCCGAAAACAATTCTATTGCCTGAAACTTCGGATACTGCATAAAGCGCGGACTTTCGTTATCTATTCCGGCCCCGGCGATTATCTTTTTACTGAAGTCAAAAGAAATCGTACCCTCAGAGCTCATTTTAAAGCTGTAATTGTCCCCGTCCCATGACTGCTCATAAGAGAAAAAAGGGAATTTCAGATTAGCAACAGCATGTGCCGCAGAAGCAAAAATACACCGTTTATATAATTCCTCAAATGTGAAGTGCAGTTTAGTTCCCATTTACGTATCCTCTCCTCCTGAAAAAGTAAACATAAAAATTTTTCATTAACCTAATATAGAAGTTCATGCCTTGATATTATTAGTCGTTATATAAAAAAGAAAAATCTACAATTCCATTAACATTTTCATAAAATCCCATACAAAATGCTTTGTTCCAACTTCCAACATCGGCTATACTATATTTCATATAATCCGAAAACATTAGTTGGTCACTTTTTACTCGATTTGCAAAGGCTTCTATAACTTGTGCGTTGCTAAAACTATTCATCCCTCCTTTAGCTTTTGGAAAAATATGATCAATCTGTGCTTCATTTGCAGGATGTTTAATACCTTTTACCGATTTCTGCGGTTTCTCTAAAATTTTTCCTGTTTTATCGCTTCTTAAAATTCCATTATTTCTTCTCATGTTTTCTTGCAATATTTCCCTTTTTCGCGCTCCATCAAAATTCTCGCCTGATTTATGTTTCATTTTGGGATGTTTAGCCTCCAAATTCGAATATCCTGCCTTTCCATTTTCAATCGCTTTTTGTCTCGCTAGGTATTCTTTAGGTGTAACTCCTTTGACTGAATTATATATATTCCCAACAGAATATAGTCCATTCGAAATTATACTTGTCCAGTTTAGAACAGACTGCCATGTATTAAATGTTGGATTATCAATATTTCCCCATGTATCAATAATATTCAGCGCAGACGACCCGATTGTGGACCCCACGGCAATAACTGCCACTGTGAAACTGATTATCGTAGCCGCTGTCATTGCTGTACCAGCAGAAACACCTATTGCTGTAAGCAGAGTTGATAACAGCGGAACCAACGCAGCGCCGCCTGTCGTAACTACCGCCGCAATAGCCAGCGCGGCCCCGATTATGATCGTTACTGTAGTCACAATCTCCTTCCAGTGTTCCGCACACCATTCAGCTGCATTATCCCAGAACGCCTCCCAGTCACTTTTCTCGGCGTCCGGCCTGAGGTAATTATATTGGTTATAAAAATCCTCTTTGCTCTGATTAATAACAACTGCCGCTTCTTCGTCAATCCGTACTGTATCCGCTATAAACTCTTCTGTTTTCTGACAGAACGCCTCAAGAGATTCTATCTTCTGATCCTGAAGCTGGGTAGATGCTTGAATCATTCCAATTACATCATCCAGATCGCACACGCTCTTTCTGATCTTCAAAGCTTTTGACTTCAAAGAAAACAGCTCGGATGAATAATCATTCACGTTTTTTTTGACTTCGTTTATCAAAGAGGGCATCTGATTCAGTTTTCCGGCATACAGAGCAATCGTTGCCATTCATGTACCTCCCTACTAGCTTAAAGAATCTTTACTCATTTTATTATTCATACAATTAAAGTCCTGCATCATTTGAATGTAAAACCAAGTTCTGAAAGAGATTCCATAAATTCAGCATATCCCTCGCTCTTCTTATCTGCGCCGGAAATATCTCTTTCTGTAATCTGCATATTTTTCTTCATTTTCATATGGTACAAATGTTTCGCCAGTTCTGCTTCCTCTGGAGAAAAATCAGAATACTCTCTTAAATATTCTTCCAATTCGTCAAACGGTCCCAGCAGCCGGCAAATAAACTCACCACCGTTCTGCTCAAATTCATCTATGCTGTCATCAAATATAAACAGACCTTCTGAATCAAGCCAGAATGCGGTCGTCGCTGCCGGAATAACAACTCCGTCAATCTCAAAAAGCAGGTACTGTAATGCTTCCCTTTCGGCAAGCTGTCTGATACGATCCGGTGCATCCGAAAACAATTCATTCTGCTGTTTCCTCAGTGGGTGGATTTCTGTTGAACTCTCCGAGTTCTTCGTCCAGCTTATTGTAATTATCCTTAATATCTTTTATAACGCCGTTGTTAATGCTGTCCAGTATATCAGCGATGCCGCCAATATTGTCCAATATATGATCCGTCTCCGTTTTATAGGCGTCTGCCCCGGCGCCCTTCCATTTGCTCAGCAGATCAGAATTAATTTCTTCAAATCTGGTCTTGATGGCAGCGAATTCCTCGATCGCTTCCTTGCTGTCGCTTTCAAACTGTTCAATTTTCCCTATGTCTGCAGACACAAAATCATCTGACATAACTTTCCCTCCTTTGCCGTTTCATAATATTCACAAATATATTTTATCAATAATCCGTCTTATTTGCATTCCATATTTTTTCTTTTGTTACTATTTTCTGAGGATCGACATTTTCGACGATATATGAATCCATATTATCGCAGCCTGTCATAAGCGATTCCGCAGATACATGCCTGGACTTTGTATATATCGTTATTTTGATCATTGTCCCAATACCGCTGTTTATATTGACTCTGCGTACCACTTTTGTTATTTCACTGATATTAAAACTATATTCCTTTCCTATTCCCCGCTTTACTGTTATGCTGTCCTGACACACAGTGATCCTGAAGCGGTAGCTCCAAAATGCCGCAACAAGGAACGGACTAAGTAATACAGCAAACACGATAATACCTATCGGACTGTCGCCACCTATCAGATAAAACAGTACAGGGATCAACAGCGGAATCAGAAATCCGGCAATCATGAGTTTGTAATACCATCCTGGCAGACGAACCGTAAATCTTTTTTCCATAACTATTTTTCCTTTCTGAATTTCACATGTCCCGCTATATAGCCGCACGAACTTTTTCCACAGATTTTCCGAACAAATCACCAAAGAAATTACTGAAAATTCCTACCCACATTTCCGAAATTACTCCATTCCGCAAAGTCTTTAATGAAATGTTCTTACAGGTATTATTTTTAAGTTTTGTGAGAACCATCTTATATGCCGCGGCATAGCTGCCTCTTCCTGAAAGCCTTTTTAATCCGGGGAAAGCCGAGGCAAGAGGTTTAGCCACTATTTCAGACAATTTTTCACATCCTTTACCAAGCAGCCCGGATATTCCTGCTGAAATTAGTGTATCCCCCCATATTTCCACATTTGTTTTATTTGAGCGCCCTGTTATATTTTTTAAACTTTCTCCGAACAATGTTGACATCATTCCGTCCATAGAACATGCCAATGTAAGGCTTTGCCCGGGAACCAGCATTAAAACACCCCCAATTGCTCCACCTAACGCCGCTCCTATATAATCTTCCCAACCGCTCTCCCATTTTCCCGTAACAGTCCAAGATACCAGATCACTGATCAGCTGGCCTCCGGCACCAGCAAATAATCCCACGACGGAAGCCAATAAAACAGCAGACCCGCCAAAAGTTATAACGCTTACCCCTATCACAACTGCAGCTATGACGATTACAAGAACAATATTACAAATGGATTCCCAATGTTCCCTGCACCATTCGGACGCATCATCCCAGAACTCCTCCCAGCCGCTTTTCTCCGCATCCGGCTTCAGATAATTGTATTTGTTGTAAAAATCCTCTTTGCTCTGGTTAATCAATGCCGCCGCGTCTTCGTCTGTCCGCACGACATCCGCCGCAAATTCTTCTGTTTTCCGGCAGAAAGCATCCAGCGATTCTGACTTCTGCTCCTGAAGCTGTGTGGAAGCCTGTACCATTCCGAGCACGTCATCCAGATCACACACACTTCTTCTGATATTCAGAGCCTTCGACTTCATAGAAAACAGTTCCGATGAATAGGCATCCACGCTTTTCCTGACATCACTTATCAATGACGGCATCTGATTTATTTTCCCGGCATATAATGCAATTGTTGCCATTTATGTGCCTCCTCGGCTTAGAAAACTCATATTGAAAATCGTTTCGTAATAATGTACCCGCTCAGGTGTCGTTATCCTGCCGCTGTCTGCCGGACAATGCGTCCTGCTTCAACAGCACTTTCTCTATTTCAGGGATGAATTTCTTTTTCGAAAATTTTTCAGCATCAAAAGAAATGCTGAAATAATTTTCATCCAATCCAATCTCAAAAACACAGTCCCAGACAAACGGCTTCTTATTCGCGGCATACAAAAAAGCTTCCGTATTATCTGAACTGACTGTCACCGGATGGTCTGAAAAACAGAAAATAATCCGTATATACCTCATCGGTCCGTTCTTGATACAGGCCATATTTCCCGCTGTTTCCCTGCGTTTCTCTCCACAGGCCGCTGTTATTTTCTGCATAAATAATTTCACCGTAAACATTCTGCATGCCTGTTATCTTCATCAGCTTAATAAGCGTCTGCGCCCTTGGCTTGCAATACCCATAGGAACAGCTTTTCTTATTTTTGATCAATCTCATGCGCCTCCCTGATACTGAGACTGCAGGTATCCGTCAGTTAAATAATACAGGAAACTTTTCAAATTTTTTTCATTCGAGCTTATCCATATCATTTACAGCCGCTTCTTTTTCAGACAATATTTCAAAAACAGTACAGCAAATTATTCCTTTATTATATAAAATCCCCGTAACAGACGTACTTCGGATCACTTCATTTTCACTATTAATATAAATATACACTAACATACTATATGCTTTTTCTGAAGGCCTGCAGTATACTAAAGAAGCAGCATATGAAATATCATCGGGACTTTTTGCAATTTTGTGAGAACCATCTTATATGCTGCTCCATAGCTGCCTCTTCCTGAGAGTCTTTTTAATCCTGGGATGATATTGTCAACTTTTATAAAATGGACTATACCCTTGAATAGCCGACTTTCCAAATTTTTCTTTGGTTGATATAAAATCAATAACTTCGCCTTTTTCTAAGTATTTAGTCACTATTTTAGCCAGTTCCGGATATAGATTATTTACATCCTCATCTGTTTCAATAACTAACAGATAACTCTGTTCATTGTTTTCTCGAAGCATTAATAACAAATATGCTTCCGAAATATGTCCTGTTGCTAAAAAATAGTCCTTTAATGCGTTACACATATCAGCAGGATATTTCGCTGGTATACCTATCTTTACTTTTTCTCCACTTTTCAATTCACTTTCACTGGAAATGCTTTGAATTTGTTGCTTATTAAGTACCAAGTTTTCACCATATGGATTAATAACTAATCCCACCATCTCCTTGTTATTTAAAAATACTTTTGCATAGTCTTGAAAAGTAAAAATAATTGTTTTTAAATTCTCCTCATTGTTCCACTTATTTATCTCATTCCAGTCGGTAAATGCCGGTAAATAAACATTTTTTTTCTTATCCTGTATACTGATCAACCTAAATTCAACATCATGATCTATCACTTGCTTTCCCGGATTTTTACTATTCCAATCCTTACAACTTACAGGGGCTAAAAATTTTGCTTTCAATAAACTGTTTCGTAACCTTTTTTCATCCGCATTAGATTGACTACTCATATAATCATGAATTTTCATTACTAACTCAGGATTTTCTACTGGGATATTAATATCCATACTTTTTCTCCTTAATAACGCTACTTACATTTACTTAAAATCGCCTCAATTTGCAATTTAATTTGTTCATATTCATGGTTTGCCCGATATCTTACCTCATAGTTATTATCCCATATATAAAACTCACTCAATCCTCCTCTCGGTGGAAACATACTTTTATATTGCCTCGCCACCTCACTGACTAATTCTTCATATCCTATTGTATTATTGGCTAATTCCATTTCAAGGTATTGAACTATATTCTTTATGGTTCTCTTGCCATAATTGATATCATTGTTAGGATTTGAAACAATAATATCGTACATTTCTTTAAATAATTTTATAAGCTTTATAGTAAGCTCTCTTTCATTACTTTTCATAGCTGGTCTCCTACTTATTTTAACGGCGCACTGGATATAATCTTAACTCCGTCTATATTCCATGGTTTAGGTACAAATATTTGTTCTTTTCCTCCAAGGTATATTCCCCCTTGATAACCTGCTGGTCCTGAATACGTAATAGTACCCTTTGGTATCTCAATCCCATAAACAGTATCAATTGTAGAAGTTCCTGTCAATGCACCTGTTTTTGGGTCAATCCACTGTGGCTTAACCGCGGAATTAATCCTGACATCTGCAACTGATGATGGTGGTTTAGTAGTAAAATATTGTCCTAATGGAGATTTAGAATCTTCTGCCCGATAATATACTGTATTTTCTTCTAAAACATTGACATTATATTTTCCACTACGGAAAGTCCCTGCGGCATTCGCATCCATGTCAACCAGAGGACCTGGATTCTCAACCATATTATATTGGTACTCAGCTCCACTGGCTCCCTTACTCCCATGATTAAACCTTCCACCAAATTTATACTTGATTGTATTATATAACATCCCAATATCATATAATCCATTCGAAATTGTACTCGTCCAGTTTAATGCAGATTGTAATGTATTAAATATCGGATTATCAATATTCCCCCCAAGTATCAGCAATATTAAGTGCAGCCGCCCCAATCGTTGACACCACGGCAATTGCTGCCACCGCTAAACTTATATTAGCCGCTGTCCCGGCAGCTACTCCTAATGCTGTAAGTAACGGGATCAGCGCCGCACCTCCTGTCGTAACCACTGCCGCAATAGCCAGTGCAGCCCCCAAGATCACCGCAGATCTGATAGGCAGTACCTGACAGTTCAATATCAAGATTCTCTTTTCCAAGACTGAGCACTCTCATATCCGGACTCCTTCCTTTTTCGAATGATATTTCATATGCACTCTCAGATCTTTTCCTTGTATATTCAAACAGACAAACCTTACTCAAAAAACACTTTAAAGCTGCAGTTCTTTACATAGTCATTTACTTTACGGATCAGGTCAATCCTGTCTTTATCCGCCGCTTCACCCTTATGTCTGATCCACTGAACTGAGTCCGCTTCTGCATAAAATCCGCCGCTGCAGAGTTCTCCGTTGAATCTTGCGATATTGCCGTTATCATCTTCAATCTGTACATACCATTTTGTCCCTGTAATATTCATTTTCCCCTCTTCTCCTACTTAATTATGCTCATTTAGCGAAGGAGCAGACTGCCCAAAAGCTTTAATCCTGCCTCCCCGGCCGGATCATGCACAGGTAAGCGTTTGCTGTCATTTGAATATAAAGCCGAGCTCTGACAGGGACTCTGTAAATTCATCGTACCCTTCACTTTTCTTATCCACACCGGAAATATCTTTTTTAGTAATCTGCAGGTTTCCGTTCATCTTCATCAGAAATAAATGTTCTGCCAAAGCAGTTTCCTCCTCTGACAGATCCGAATATTCTTTCAGATATTCCTTCAGTTCTTCAAACGGTCCCAGCAGATATCGAATAAACTCTCCGCCATTTTCCCAAAACTCATCTATACTGTCGTCAAATATGAACAGGCCTTCTGAATCAAGCCAGAATGCTGTTGTCGCTGCCGGGAGAACCACACCTTCAATCTCCTCGAACATATACTGCAGCGCTTGCTTATCAGCAAGCTGTCTGACACTGTCGGGCGCATCAGAAAACAGTTCGATTGCCTGATATTCCGGATATTGCCTGAACCGGGGGCTTTCAAATTCCTTCAGGGCGCCGGCAATAATCTTTTTATTAAAATCAAAAGAAATTGTACCCTCAGAACTCATTTTAAAGCTGTAATTATCCCCATCCCAGGACTGCTCGTAAGAAAAAAATGAAAATCTCAGATTGGCGACGGCATGTGCTGCTGAAGCATAAATACAATGTTGATACAATTCATCAAATGTAATCTGCGATTGATTTTCAGTTTTACTGTTTCTGGCTATTTTCATAACTTCTCTTTCCTTTTACTGTTGTGTAATGTCAGAAAATTCATCTGACCGAATAAAGCTTCTTTCCCTTGTCGTCAGCAAAGAGAATACGGGGCCTGGTTTTTCTTGGCAGGGTCTTATACTCTGCCTTTAATTTTCTGACATACTCGTCAAATTCCTCCGCCGAGGCTTTTCTCTCTTCCGGGCACAGCCATCTCATAGACGACGCCGCTGCCACAAACCTTTTCTTCTGCTGTTCTCCGTCAAAACGCACGATCGTCCCGTCCATATGGATCTCCAGACAGGAGTCTGACAGTGTCAGTACTCTCGTTCTGCAGTCCGCGCTGCACAGCAGGTTCCCCTCTTCATCATAAAAAGATATGGGGTATCCCGGATTCGCGCGTTCCCATTCCGCGCATATCGTCTCCCTGACCTGTTTTTTCTCCTCTTCGTCTATGTCAGCCAGCTTCGTAGTATAAGGGAAGTCGGGATCTCTAAGATCTGAAATAAGTTTATCCCCTGAAAAAGCCGGAACACCCGAAAGAATATTCGCCAGCCTGATTCGTCTTTCCATAGGCATAGGATGTTCTTCTGTTATTTTGTAAATTTCTTCAGCAAGAAAAACAGACGAGTTGGTACCGCTCCCAAAACCTCCGCAGATCCGGTAAACGGCATCTGACAGTTCAATGTCAAGTTCCTCTTTTCCATGATTAAGTACTCTCATATCTGGTCTCCTATTTTTCCTGTTTCCACTGTCATTACTGTTTAATTTCTCCACATGATCTGAAATTTTATTAATACTATACTACACCGATCTCAGTTAATGAAATACCCGTAATATTTTCTCTTTCGATCAGATTTTTAAATTTTTCAGATACAAATATTGGAATTTGTTGTCTGTCTGACAGTTTAAAAACATCTGCACCGTCGGTTTTGTCAGCGTATATACCATATTTACTTACTGTATATATTGTACCTGTCCCTTCGATCTCCGTTACAAAATACTGCGATTTGTCCAGACATAACGCATTTACAACTTTAATAATATTGGCAATATAATATTGATCGGAAGCCTCTTCATTATTTTTTTCTTTTATTCTGACTTTCAGAAATTGTATGTCTGTATTAACTGCCTCTAATAATATCTTCAATCTGTCTGATACTAAAAACCATCCTTTATCATTTGCAAGATAATCTGTCCAGACATCTCCTTCTTCTTTCACATAGAAAAACTCAAATCGGTCATCCCAGTCTTCGAAAAATCTGCCAGTATTTAGGGCATTTTGCCGGATTCCATAATCGTTCTTATAATGGCATACTATATCATTTTCTCTTTCCATATTCATAGATAATTTGTAATATTTCATCTTCATTTTCCAGCAACCTTTATGTCAAAAATTTATCTGACCGAATATAGCTTCTTTTCCTTGTCGTCAACAAAGAGAATACGGGGCCTGGTTTTTCTTGTCAGGGTCTTATACTCTGCCTTTAATTTTCTGACATACTCGTCAAATTCCTCCGCCGAGGCTTTTCTCTCTTCCGGACACAGCCATCTCATAGATGACGCCGCTGCCACAAATCTTTTCTTCTGCTGTTCTCCGTCAAAGCGCACGATCGTCCCGTCCATATGGATCTCCAGACAGGAGTCCGACAGTGTCAGTACTCTCGTTCTGCAGTCCGCGCTGCACAGCAGATTCCCCTCTTCATCATAAAAAGAAATAGCATATCCCGGATTCGCGCGTTCCCATTCCGCGCATACTGTCTCCCTGACCCGTTTTTTCTCCTCTTCGTCTATGTCAGCCAGATTCGTAGTATAAGGGAAGTCGGGATTTCTAAGATCTGAAATAATTTTAGCCCCTGATAAAACCGGAATATCCGAAAGAAAATCAGCGTACCTGTTTCTTTCTTCCATAGGCATTGGATATTCTTCTACTATTTTGTAAATTTGTTCAGCAAAAGCCGAAAAGCCAGTGCCAGTGCCGCCCCCAAGATCACCGCAGATCCGGTAAGAGGCAACTGACAGTTCAATATCAAGATTTTCTTTTCCAAGACTAATCACTCTCATATCTGGTCTCCTTTATTTCGCTTAATTCTCCGCTAATGAACGGTATGACACTGCTGCTTCCCAACCAGAACCTCCGCCTGATAAGAGTGTCCGGATCGTCAAGGTTCTCATGGCTCCATCTATGCCTGTCACATGTGGGTTTACATTTAATAAAACTTTCTCAATTGTCAGCCATGTCTTTCCAATCACCCTTCCTTTTGGGCCGATTGTCCCAAGCACCTCCTTCTCCATTACTGTCATTACCCTGCCGGACGAGCGCATTGCGTACGATGCAGATGCCGAATTCCATGCCGACTCGCCCACAGGTTTAGCGATCTTCTGACTTTCAATAGTTGATTCCAATGTAGTACGTCCAAACCTTGCAGCTTCATCTTTAGCGGCGTATTCTCCGTCTTTTCCCAGCCCGGCCCAGAATGTAGACTTATCACGCTGAACAGAGAATGGAAATTTATCTGCGCCGCTGACTGCACTTTTAAATTCAGGGTTTTTCCGCCAGCTTTTACTATACTCGCGAAGCGCTCCATTCTGAATTCCTTTTATTCCATTGTATATTGATCCCACAGAATACAATCCGTTCGAGATCATACTCGTCCAGTTCAATACAGACTGTAATGTATTAAATACCGGATTGTCAAAATTCCCCCATGTATCGGCAATATTCAGCGCGGACGAGCCGATTGTAGAGACCATGGCAATACCAGCCACCGTGAAGCTGATTATAGTGGCTGCCGTCACGGCGGTCCCGGCAGAGACTCCGACTGCCGTAAGCAGACTTGTCAGCAGCGGAACCAGCGCCGCGCCGCCTGTCGCAACCACCGCCGCAATAGCCAGCGCGGCCCCGACTATGATCGCTGCCGTAGCCGCGATTTCCTGCCAGTGCTCTGCGCACCACTCCGCCGCATTATCAAACCACTCTTCCAGGAAATTTTTCTCTGCGTCCGGTTTCAGATAATTGTAATTGTTGCCATTCGCGCACCTCCCGGCTTAAGAATACCTTACTCATATTTGATGAACTTCAGCTTCTGCAGGTTATCTGCCTCCACATCATAAAAATAACCGTCTCCGCATTCACAGCGGGCATAATCTTCTTTGAGCGTCTTGACGTCCATATTTCCGAAGGTTGTCTTCTGGCCCCGTTCTCCCGCGAACTCCGCTATGTTATCGAGCAGGAAAGCGGTGGAGAGAACATTATTGAAGAACTGGTTCTGCTCCGCGTCTGATATTTTCTGGACGTCTGAGAAGATAAAAGCATAGCCCTCTTCTTCCGCCACTGCCGCCATCTGAGGCAGCACCACATTGATGAGGAACTTGTTTTCATACGCATTCAGGTATGTCAGCTTGCTCTGGATGACAAACACCGTAAACGGCGTACTTTCCGCTCTGCAGTCCGGGATCTTCCCGTATTCCCTCGACATTTCCCTGCTGACGCCGTAAATGCCTGCCAGGAACCGCTTGTCCAGCGTAATATAATTTTCATTCAGGTACAGATAAAACTGCTGCAGCGGAGAGAGTTTCTTCACCTTGACTGTACCGTCATTCAGCTCCAGTTCTTTTTCCTGAAAACTGTCAATCCTTACGCACTCTGTTCCCTCCGGGAGACGGCACATCTGCGGCGACAGCTGCCTGCGTCCGTCGTCAAACAGAACGACCCGTGACCCGGGATGTTTCTCTAAATGCCCGTTCAGCAGCAGATTAAGCAGATTGGTCTTTCCGAATTCTTTCTTGCCGTAAACAGCCACCACATGAGATTTTGTCAGATCCACGCCAACCGGCAGGAAATCAACATAGTCCAGGCCCACACTGACTGCTCCGTCAGCCGGCGCGGCGGCATCCTGTTTCTCCGTTACCAGCTGTTCATAGGCTTCCCGCGTAAGCTCTTTCGGGAAAATCTGGTATTTCTTCACGGACCTGCCGTAGGCTCCTTCCTTGTACAGATATTTGCCGTGAAGCTTTTCCGTAAACTCTCTTTCTGTGTCGCCGTCTTCCCCGCCTTCGCTGTAGGGGGAGGCGCACTGGATCTCATAGGGCAGGTTCATGCGGAAAGTACCGGTCACACCTTCGGGCTTTACCGTTACATTCGCAAAGCCATGTCCCGGATTATTGCCGATCATTCCTGTCTTCCCGTTAAAAATGTCCATGTACTTATCCGCCGGCATTTCAAACGCGATCTTCTGCTTCATGGAGCCCAGATATGACGCCGTTCCCTTTGTATCCGATGCCGTAATCACTACCGTGATTCCCTTGGAGAGACCGTCGCGGCACAGCTTCGCCAGTTTTTCCTGGTATGCCGTATACCTGGGCTCATCAATCAGGGCGTTCAGGTTATCAATCATGAAAGTCGTATGGATGGGCTGCACTTCACAGTCCCTGTAGTTCTTTCCGTTCAGCTCCCTGATATTTGCTTTCAGGATATTCTCCAATATCTTGAAAACCCGTTTCACATATTCTTCATTTGAATTGTCAAAATATGCCGATACCAGAGGGAATTCCCGATATTCCGACAAAGCGCCTCCGAAATCCAGAAGAAAAATCTGTTCCTGTTTTTCATTGTACTGCTTATGTAAAATATTAATCAGCGTTTTCAAAAATGTAGTCTTCCCGCTCATGGATATGCCGAAAAGCGCAATATTCGAATCCAGGAGATCCACATTAAAAGGCGGCTGCATCTGTATGATAGGAATATCAAATTTACCCAGTGTGCAGATCATTTTATTCAGGCCCATTTCTAATTCCTCCATTCTGTTGTGTCTGCCATGCGCTCCGGCAGCGGCGGCAGGAATATCTGCCTCGGCCGTTCCATTTCTTTGCCGATATCTGTAATCGTATTGACGATATACGCCAGCTGTGTATCATGTTCGCTGACCTGGGCGCTGTTTTTCTTTTCCAGTTCATTATCCCGTCTGGACGAATAGAAGTCCGTGTTGAACTTTCCGGAATTTGTAACCTGGGTAACAAGCACCGGAGGCTCTACATTGAGATTCCGGTTCGCACCGGTATAGGCGGACTGAAAATATTCAAATCTTGATCCTGTTCCCACAAGCAGATAAGCGCGGCCGTTCAGCGGCATGCCGGGAGCGGCTGCGGCGGGACTGTCAATCATCTCTTTGGAAGCCTGTTTTGTAGCTACTTTCAGGCAGATCCTTGCCTTGGAATTCACACGGATATCATCAGTAATGGCTCCCTCGATATTCTGTGATACCAGTATAATATGGAATCCTAAAGTACGTCCTACTCTGGCGATGGTCGTAATCTCCGCAATGAAATCCACATCACTGCTCTCCGCGGAAAACCGTTTCAGTTCCGTGAACTCATCCACGACCAGCACAAGATGGGAAAGGGGAACAAGTTCGGAGAAATCTTTTTTCAGAGCTTCTTTCTGCTTCTCGTTCAGCTTTCTCTTCAGCTGCTCCGCCGCCTGGATGTTCTCCGGGCTGCCGTCCATATTTTTTATCTCTTTCATAATCCGCAGCGCCCGGATGTAGGCGTCCACATTGTCCACGCCCAGACTGGAGAGAAGCAGTTTTCTTCTCTTGATCTCGGCATTCAGCGCTTCAAGGAAACGCTTCAGCATATAGGCAGCCGAAGTTCCTTCATTTTCTCCGGCAGTATCTGTTACAGCTCCCACGCAGTGGGGCAGCCCGCCCAGACGGTCAGAGAAGCCTCCGCCTTTCATATCCACCAGCATCAGATTCAGGTCCATCGGAGAGAACTTCATGCAGAGGCCGATCAGATAGGTAATAATCGTTTCCGATTTACCGGATCCGGTGGTTCCCGCCACAAGCATATGCGGACCGTCTGCCTTTTCGTAGAGATCAAGATTCAGCGCGCCGTGCTCATTCTTTCCTATAGGAACACACAGATTTTTCGTAATGTCATTTTTCTCTACGTCCGTCCAGTTCCGAAGGATCTCTTTTCTTACTTCGCCGCTGTTGACCTTTTCGTTGTCATATCCGTATAATTCGAAAAGAGTAACCATGGAAGGCACTTTGCCGTTTTCAGCAATACGCGTATAATAAATCGCGCTCAGCTGCCTGAAGGCCAGAGAAAAGCGGTCTGAATATACCTTCTCATTAAATATGTAATCGTTCTGGAAATGTTTGTACTCAATCAGTTTGTCCGTATCATTCGCTTTCCCCGCCTCATCCGTGCCGCTGCTCAGTACGTTTAATGTTTCACGGCTTAAAATGTTGTACCTGAGGCTGCTCTTGCGTCCGTTGGGGTTGTCCTTGTCAATATCTACAATGTTGCCGCAGTACTTGGGCAGCTGTTCTTTTTCATGCTGTACGAAAATAAACGTCAGCCCGTTTTTGTTGACATACGGTTCTCCTTCTTTCGGCACTTCCGGAAGGAACTTGGAAAAGCCGGTTTCCTTAATATCATAATCATCAAAAACAATACAGACGATCTGCGTCTGTTTCTGCAAAACAGCATCCCCTTCTTCACTCTCGTTTCTGCTGCGTTCGTTCATAATGCTGAGAAGCTGTCCGAATACCAGACCGGAACTGTTCTTGTCAAAGACAAACTGGGATATCCCCTCAAACAGCTCATTGGCATGAGGCAGATATCTGTAGTTTTTCATTACCTCATTCTGTCTGGACGCATCGTCTTCCCTGTCAAAAAAGAATACGAACTGAAGATCCTCCGGCGAATGATAATATGCCAGTTCAAAAACAATATGCTGTATAAAATTCCTCGAAGTCCGGTCGTCATTGGACACGACTCCCAGTACGCCGCTTGTACGAAGATCCAGAAGCAGAGGCGGCTTCGTGCCGTCGTCACTCCGGAGATAGTTGAAGCCTACCACTTCATTGACATCCTCGCTGTCCACTCCTTTATTCGCAAAGACATAGGGCAGGTCTGTAAGCAGGAACTGATTTTTGTCTTCTCTGGCCCGTTCGGCCGCGGTCATGTGCTTTCTTCTCTTTTTCTCCTTTTTCGAAGGAATTCTGATCTGGATCCAGTCCCCGGTCTTTTTATAATAAATATCATAAAAGATGTTGTCCTTCTTCTCGCTGCGTATCTCAAAAAGCGGCTTCACCTCATCGGATGTTCCGAGCGTAATCCGCATAAAGTCATTATCATTCTGTGAACGGGAAAAAAGAGCTCCGTTGATCTCCGCCGTGTTCTTAAAAAGCGTATCCATATTGGGATACATACTGTTCAGATATTTGATATCGCTGACCTGCCACTCCTTGATCGTGCTGATCATCCGGTGGATATAGTTTTCGTAATTGGTCTTCCATTCCTCGACGCTTGCCCTGTACTCGTTTTTCTTCTTCAGATAATTATACAGGGATGTAACCAATGCCACGATGCCCATGGCGCCTGACATCAAAAGCATGGTGTCTCCCATGCTGGCCGCGCTTTTCGAGAACTGCATAATCAGAAAACGGGCCGCCAGCATTCCTCCTGTGGACAGCAGTGTGGGGATCAGGACGTCCAGAAGAGAGCCCTTGTCCTTTCCCGGCATCTCCCCCGGCGGCAGAATATCAATCACCGACGACTCGATAACGTTCAGTCTGCGCGTACTGATATTGTATTCCAGAGAATCTCCCGACCGCAGTATGTAGCTGCTTTCTACCCGTCTGAACAGCGCCCGCGGCCTTACCGCTGTATCCAGGGTGAAGTACAGACAGGTTGATGTTACGATTCCCAGCTCGTCCAGCGCTTTGTCATATACCGGCTTTCCGTCCGCAGTCTCTGTGAAATCAATGACATTAAAATCTCCTCTGGAGTTGTACAGCACCTGCACTTCCTTTCTTGTCTGCAGATACTCTGTAAGGAGGTCAAACGTTTTTTCATGTCCGTCCAGCTTTTTAAGTCCGTAATAGACAGCCTGGATCAGGGATTTCAGAGTAATGTCTTTCAGAACCAGAAAAGAAAGTTCCTCTGAGACCCCGTTTCCTTCAAATTTTGCCGAGATCAGAATTTCATTATTTTTCATACCAGTGTCCCCTCGTGTTCCTTCTCTGTATTTTTCTCAAAAAACTTTGCCAGGGCGGCATGCGCGTCCGGTATCTTTACCGCCTCTCCCGGGGTGATATCCGCGCTGACAGGCTGAAAACGGATCTGTCTTACAGCCGCGCTTTTTACCTCCGGAGCTTCCGCCTTTTTCACCTGAACCGCCTGCAGCGGATTCACTTCCGGAACTTTTATCCGCACCGTTTCCAGCTGCGGGGCAGAAATCTCAGGCATCCGGAAATTCCTGATCTTCACATCCGCTTTTTCTGTCGCCGGCAGTCCTTTTGCTCTGACGTCCGGCGCTGTAAATGCCGCCCTTCTCACCTCCGGCACAGGGATGTCTTCCGCTTTCTTCAGCTGTACTTTTATTTCTCCAAATCCCCTGTGCTGCCGGATCTCAGGCTTTGCCACAACAGGCAGGGCAGATATCTTAAGTTCCGGCATAGCTGCCGGTTCAGGCGCCTTCCCCGCCGCCGGGACATCCGGCAGATTGATCTCTATGTGCTCTGCGAAAGAGCCTGCTGCCGGGAAATCCTGCCGGGGCACGTCTACATCCGGGAGGACGGCTTCCGGCCTTCCGAACTTTGCCGGGAAATTTTCCGGCAGTCCCGCCATCTTCGGCGGCGGAGGCGCGGCCGCTGACGCATGGACATGTATGTTCTCCATACGGATCTCCCTGGGATCACTTAAGGGCGCCTGCGGCGTTTCCGGCAGTACGGCGCATACTTCTCCGAACTCTTTGATGTGAAAACCGGTCTTTGCCGGTCCGGGAACGTCAGGCAGTACAGGCGCCGGCTTTTCAATCCTGCCGATGCCCCTGCTGTCTGCCGTATTGACATCCACCTCCGGCAGTTCCGGCTCCGTCATCACTTCCAGCTTCGTAAAATGAAGCTGCACCTCCGGCCTTGCAGACGGGTCCTGCAGCTTCACTTTATATTCACGCGGGCGGTACGGCCCGATCTTAGGACCTGATGCCGGAGCGATAAAGTCCAGCTTCGGCCGGAACGGCCGGATATCCGCATTCTCATATTTTTCCATCTGTTCTACAAAAGCAGCGCGCTTTCGATAGATGTCAAGTTCTTTTTCATACTGCTCTCTCTGCTCTCCGGCAAGCAGCTGCAGTTCTTCCTCGTTTAATATCCGGAAAGCCATCGCGATTTTCCTCTCCTTTTCTTAAAACGGCCCGCCCATACGAAAACACAATATGGGCGGGCCGCTCTTATTTTACCTGTTCAATTAACTTCCGCTGATACTGTCCGCGATCTGCTGGTCAGCATCAACAAAATTTGTCCTGTTTGCTTCCAGAAGCGTTGCCATTCCCTGCACCGCGCTCGGGAGACTCTCTTCCACAAACGATTTTACATCCGTATTGATAAAGCTCTGCAGCGCGTCCTTCGCTTCGCCTTCCATCTCCGCGATTGCGTTATTCAGATCTGTAATAAAGTTTGTGCCCAGCGTCTTGTACTGTTCCGCAATTTTGTTAATATTCTCTACTGAACCTTCAACTGCAGCATTTACAATTCTACAACCAGCCATATTTATCCACCTGTTCCTTTCGCAAAATTATTTTTATTTTCTGTTTCCTTCTCCCAGCTGATCATCCAGGCCATTATCCGCGGGAATCGCTTTTAATGTACCCTCACAGATCTGATAGAGAGCGTCAAGCAGTTTCGTCAGTCCCTCTCCTGTCGCCGGCTCTATTTTATCCGTATAGAAAAACTGAAATCCTTCTGCCGCGCTTCCGCTGAAATTAGCCGGAATCAGCCCTGCAACCTCATCGCTTAAGCTGGTATAAAGATTGCCTGTCTGCGTTCTGTACTCGTCGATGATGCTCATCGCGTTCGTCATCATCTCCGGGGTAATGTTAATTGTGCCTGTGCTTCCCATTGCCATAGTCAGTTCCTCCCTTTACTTTACATTTTAATACTCTGATTGAGTTCTTCATATTTTATAAAGACACTTTTATAATAGCCTGTCCCTATAATCTCTGTCAATGTGTCCGACGTATGCCGGACCACCAGCAGCAGATCTTCGATGGGCTTAATAAGAACGTCCTCTGCAGTCAGTTCCAGCTGTCTGCCCGCCGGAGTATCCAGCGCTGCAGTCAGGTCTTTATACATCTGTTTCAGTCTTGTCTTCAGTTTTTCAGTCCTGTCCGCAAGATCTTTCATATCCTGTGACGCCGTACTGAACGCGCTGTCATCCAGGACTATATCCTGAGAAAGCATCATTGAACATCACCCCCTCCTCTGGCTTCCCGGATCTTCTCCATCAGCGGTTTTCTTGTATCCTTATTCAGAAGGCTGCACATCTGTTCAGCCTCGTCATACCGTTCAATATCAATGCACGCCTGTATACGGAAAGAGACAGCAAGCATGTCTGCGGGATCCTTGATCATGGCGTTCCGGAAGAATTTTATAATCTCCTCATATTTTGACGCCGCGCCCGGCATTCCCAGCTCTTTCATGGCGTTTGCTTCTGTATATTTTCCGATATATCTGTGATGCAGGCTGTCGCTTGTCTGCAGTATACGGGCATATTCCATCACTTTTTCAAAATCTTTTTTCAGAGTAAATGCCCCGATATACAGACGGTTGATCTGGTCTGTCTGATCTGCGGTGTACTGCACGGTCTGTTCATCCAGGCGCCGGGGAGCCTCCTCTTCCTGCGGCTCATCCGGTATCTCCGTCAGGTATTCCCGGTTTCCGTCCTCATCCGGCTCTACACTCTGGGCAAGCTCTTCCAGCCCGTATTCACCCAGCTCTTCTTCAATCCTCATGCGGTCTTCCGCAATCATATCCTCCACATCATACTCTGAGAGTTCCTGTGTCTCCCTCTGGACTTCCAGGACTTCAAAGCCGTTATTATATGCATCCGCGGGATTCCGGGCAGCGTTCAGGCAGGCGATTGTCCGGTCAGCATTTTCCAGCTGCAGATAGATCTCCGCCGCATTAATATAGCTGTCAATAACTTCCCTGGCCGTTGGCTTCAGAGTCTTCAGGCTTTCGTCGATCATCTTCAGCGCTGTGGAAAAATGCTTCCGGTCAGAGTCCTGCTGATATTTCTCCAGCTCCAGTGTGATGCAGTCCATATAGTAATCTGCCGATGGCCCGGCGTATTTGGCGGCCATCTGCAGTTCCTTTTCCGCGGTTTCCAGACGTTTCGCCTGAATCAGCAGTTTAAAGGCGATTTTGTATCCTGTATAATCTGAGGGAGCGATCATCTTGATCTGATTGGCAGTATGTAAACCATTGCGGATATCATTTTTAATGCCGTAAATAACTGCTTTGCGCTGCATGATATCAAGATTCACTCCCAGAAGCTGTTCTGCTTTGCTCAGATTGACGAGAGCATCATCATATCTCCCTATGTCAAAACAGATAATTCCCAGTACATTATACAATTGAACCAGATTTTCCGGTGTGCACCCCAGTTCTTCTGCCCGTGCAAAAGAATTCATGGCGTTTACCGTCTGTTCTGCCGTCGCCTGGGCAAATCCCAGATCATAATAGCGGTTTCCGTTGGCGCCGTCGCACTTCACGGCCCGGCTGTAATTTTTAATCGCCTCATCATAGCGGGCCAGCGACATACAGGCATTGCCCGCGCATTTGTATGCTTCAGCGTTCCCGGGCTCCAGCGCGATTGCCTGCTTTGCCAGATTCAGGGCCGTTTCGTTTTCCTGATTCAGGAACGCCAGCCGTGAATCAGCGATCAGATCTTTTGCTTCCATGTCATTCCTCCTTAATAAAGCTATCATTTATATTCCATATTTCTGTAACTTTCCATTCCTTTTGAATTCATGATCCGCAGCCCGGCTGCCGGCCGGACACTAATTAAAAGATACTCATTTCTTCCAGCTGTTCTGCATCCTTCAGATTACGAAAGATCTCCATAAAATTCTCCGCGGCAAATTCCATTTCATCATAAACATTTTCCTGAAGATCCTCATCATAATATCCTGCAGGAGCCCTTAACCAAATCTGCCCGTAAGTATCTGCTCCGGAATCACAGTTCAGTATAGCTATGCAGCCACAGCTGTCGAGAATGGGCAGGTGATATTTCTCAATCATCTTTTCCTTACAACAATTTTTATATATTTCCGGTATGTTATCAGGAGTAAACTATTCTGATATTTCCAGCACATTTTCCTCGTCGATAACATAGTATTTTCTTACCGTTGAATCAAAATCTCCCTTTTCCAGAAAACTCAGATATTCCCGCGGGATCCGGTAACCGAATTTCTGTTCTGCCCACGTCATAAAATTTTCAAATGTCATAAAAAAATCCATTGTATAAAACAAGTATATTTCCATGCACATCAAGCATCGAATCTCTGACTAAAATACAGATTGCCCGCTAAATTTCAGCAGATATAATTCTATACGTTGGTTCACACATAGAAATTATGTCTACAACATCCTGTCCTGTAACAATACAGTAATGAGTAAGATCAGTTTCTGAATAAAAACCACATGATTCTATTAGTACCCATTTTATTAATAATGAATTTTCAACCTTATAAACAGGATTTTTTCTAAAGTAAAACTTATCGTTATACTTTTCTTGTGCAATCGACCATGACGTCATTCTCGTTCCCTGCTCCGAATACATATAATTAAGTACAATTCCGGAAAAAATTATCTCCAATGTCATATCGTCACAATTTATTACAAATTTTAAATCCTCGTCTTCTATTATTTCTGTATAATTAGCACTGGTAAAAGTTATATTTTCCGGATTCCAGATAATATACTCTTCATTCTTCTTCATCTGCATATAAAAATCATCCATTGTGACCATCTCTTCAATACACCATCCTGATACGTCTTTTCCCAAATCAGAATATCTCTGCAGACTTATAGTTGGATATTCTAATACGTTTTTAGCAATCACAATTTCATCATCAAATCTTGTGGTCACTCCATCAATCCTCAGATAATTTAATAATTCCGTCTGCTCAAACAAAACTCACAGAGCAATCGTAAGATCATCTGTTGTATTTAACAGGGGACTATTCGTATAGTCCGGCACAACAATTTTATAACCGCCGTTAATTGACTCACATATAAACACAGAAAAACCAATTTCTATTTTATAACCATCCCTTATCTTATCAGGAGGAATGGACTGTATAGCTCTGAATAGAACCTGTGCCTGTGAAATCAAAAAGTTATCTGCTTTAATAAAAAACTTAATTCCATTGATAGTTTTACTATGTATTTCCATTATTTAAACCATGTGAACACTGTATTTTTTTCTAATTTTCCTGTCTGTCAAAGGGAGACAGCTTCTGTATAAACTCGTTAAATGAACAAGCAATCTGGGTTATAACAAAAACTCCTCTTCTATTTCAGCTAACGAATAGAATTTGTCCACATTTGTAGATCGAAGATATTTACTTTGACTCAAAGGATCTACTTCTATAAAATTAGGAGTACATAAAAACTCCGATACATATCCGCCATTATTTTTTAATAAAAATTCTTTATATTCTGTCGGGAGTTCCAACTCCAGATCGTTCTCTAAATGTGAAAGGCCCTTCATATTTATTTTATTATCCGAGTCTATTAACTGCATATCACCTTTTCTCGTCCTATTTCTGCTTTTTATTAAATATAACCTTAATGTTTATTTTATCTATTCCTGATACCCTGAGTTCCACCTTGATGATGAAACTTACTATGGATTTTTGTATTTACAAGCAGCATACTTTCTCCGTCTTCTAAATGATGCCATGTATAGCCAGTTGGTTTAGAATTGCTGCCTCTAAAAACTTGCCTGTTCATATTGTATATATCTTGCGCCTGATTGCCAGTCGTCTTAAATTTTATAATGGTCTCATAAATTAAGACACTTTTTCGGACAATTTTTAATGAATCTGAT
>USFD01000014.1 GCA_900553885.1 uncultured Ruminococcus sp. | reverse complement strand
GCAAAGAAAAAAGAAGAAGCGAGAGCTTATCCGAGAAAGGGTTTCATAACCCCATCGGTGCCTTTCGCAGAAAGGTGGTTTATAGATATGAGTATAACAGGAATTCTTTTGGCGGCCGCTATTGTAGGCGGCACAGGATTATTCATCGGCGTCTTTCTTGGAATTTCGGGAAAGAAATTCGCCGTGGAGACAGATGAGAGATGGGAAGCAATCGTGGATGCCCTTCCAGGCAATAACTGCGGCGGATGCGGATATGCCGGCTGTTCCGGACTTGCTACTGCAATTGTATCCGGAGAGGCAGAAGTAAACGCATGTCCGGTAGGCGGCGCCCCGGTTGCGGAAGAAATCGGGAAAATCATGGGTGTTGACGTTTCTGCTCAGGAAAGAAAAACAGCGTTCGTAAAATGTGCAGGAACCTGTGAAGCAGCAAAGGACGAGTATACATATTCCGGAATCAAAGACTGTATTATGGCATCCCAGATGCAGGACGGCGGTGCAAAAGGCTGTTCCTACGGATGCCTTGGTTATGGTTCCTGTGTGGAAGCCTGTCCTTTTGACGCAATCCATATTATCGACGGCATTGCAGTTGTAGACCGGGAGGCCTGCAAAGCCTGCGGCAGATGCGTGAAAGTCTGCCCGAAACATCTGATTGAACTGATCCCGTATAAACAGAAAACATTTGTACAGTGCAATTCCAACGATAAAGGAAAATCATTGATGGAAGTGTGCCAGACAGGGTGCATCGGCTGCCGGCTCTGTGAAAAAAATTGTGAAGCGCAGGCAATTACTGTGAATAACTTCCTGGCGCATATTGATCCGGAGAAATGTACAAACTGCGGCATCTGCGCAGAGAAGTGTCCGAGAAAGGTTATCAGAATGCTGGAAAACTGATACTGTCATAGAAAAAAGCGCCCCTTCCTCCGGAAATATCGGAGGAAGGGGCGCTTCCGCATACTGTTCTGTCTTCATTCATTTCTTTATGACTGCTTATCCAGAATGCGGACCGGAAGCTCTTCGCTGCTTACATGAATTTCCATATCATCTGTTACAAACACAGCCTCCACACCATCCAGGCTTCTGATCAGCTCCATGCCTTTATCCAGACCAAGGAGAAAACAGGTGGTGCTCAGGGCGTCTCCCTGCGCAGAGCTGTCTGATATGATTGTTACCTGGTTCAGTCCGGTATCTGCCGGATAGCCGGTTGAAGGGTCAAGAATATGATGATAGATTTTTCCGTCCTTTTCAAAATACCGCTCATAATTTCCGGAGGAAACGACGGATTGTCCGGATATGGAGACAGAAGCAAGAACCGTACCGGTTTCGGAAAATGGCTTCTGAATACCGATCTGAAAATCTGTTCCGTCATACCGTCCGCCGACAGCAAGCATATTTCCGCCCAGGTTGATCAGGGCATGTTTTACTCCTTCGCTTTCCAGGTATTCTTTAATCCGGTCAGCGATATAACCTTTTGCAATTCCCCCCAGATCAATCGCTGCTTCCGGATCTGTCAGCGTAACAGTACATCCATTTACCTGTACGCAGCGGTAATCAATGTGCGAAACGGCTTCTGAGAGTTCTTCCGCATCCGGAATATCATGATTTTCACTGTCATGAAAATCCCAGAGGCTGCTGGCAGGTGCAATTGTTATATCGAACAGGCCTCCGGAAAGACGTCCGTACCGGCATCCCAGTTTAATCAGTTCTGCAGTTTCTTCCGATACTGTAACCGGCTGCCCCTCTGCATGGTTAATGGCAGATATTTCACTGGTCTCGATATGCGCACTCAGCAATTGTTCGTAAGACCGGCACATTTCCATACAGTGGTTCAGCGTATTCATATCCGTTCCCCAGGCTTCAATTGTTACAACCGTATCAAAATACATCCCGGTTACGGAAAGGGATTCCGAGTTTCGGGGAGAAGAGCATGCTGTAGCTGCCAATACTGTGACTGCAGCAGTCAGAAGTAAGATAAATTTTTTCATATTTTTATTCTGTTCCTTTCCTGCCTTATTATAGCCGGTTCTTTATGAAATCACAACCCGGTTATAAACGGACCGGTAATCGAACGTGTGGTTGCACAATAGGGACAGGTGTGCTATGATATCTGACGAAAGAGGTAAAAACATGAAAAAAAACGACTGGATACTGGCCGGCGGAATTCTTATTGTCTGTATCTTCTTTTTCGCATTTCATTTTCTGCAGACAAAGGAAGGCGAAGGACAGGTTGTCATTTCTGTAGCAGGTGAAGAGTATGCCGTATACAGCCTGGCTGATGACCGGTCTGTCTCTGTCGGCGATACAAATCGTCTGATTATAGAAAACGGAACCGTAAAAATGGAATGGGCGGACTGCCCGGATCAGATCTGCGTCAGCCACAGGAAGATTTCCCGGGACGGCGAGAGTATTATCTGCCTGCCGAATCAGGTTGTAGTTACAATACAAAGCAGTGATTCTGCTGACATAGACGGTGTGGCACAGTAACTGTTTGCCGAAAGGAAGATAGAAGAGTGAGAAACAGAAAAAACAAAGCAGCCGTTTTCGGCGTTTTTACTGCCCTTGCGCTGATTTTCAGCTATGTGGAGCTCCTGATCCCGGTTAACTTCGGGATTCCCGGAGCCAAGCTCGGCCTGGCTAACCTGGTAATCGTTATTGTGCTTTACAAAACAGACTGGAAAGAAGCGCTGCTGCTGTCTGTGGTCAGAATTATTCTTGCAGGATTTCTGTTTGGAAATCTTTTCGGCATCCTGTACAGCCTGGCCGGCGGGATCCTCAGTCTTGCAGTGATGGCACTGCTGAAAAGAACCGGAGCTTTCAGTGTAATCGGAGTCAGTATGGCTGGCGGAGTCAGCCACAATGTGGGACAACTTATTATGGCAATGCTGGTTGTAGAAACCTATGCTGTCGGCTATTATCTGCCGGTACTGTTAATTGCAGGCCTGATTACCGGCACGGTGATCGGCATCGCAGGACGGGAGATGCTGAAACGGCTTGACAGGGTTGTCCTGAATTAAAAACAGAAGAAAGAGGAAAATTATGATTTCATATGTGAGAGGTGAACTTGCTGCGGTGGAAGAACAGAAGGCCATCGTAGATGTAGGCGGAATCGGCTACGGCATCTTTATGTCCAACCAGGCACTTGCCTTACTGCCTCAGCCGGGAAACGAAGTAAAAATATATACATATTTCAGTGTCCGGGAAGATGCCATGCAGCTTTTCGGATTTCTTACCAGAGACGACCTGGAAATCTTCCGTCTGGTTATCGGTGTCAGCGGGATCGGCCCGAAAGGGGGCCTTAATATCCTGTCGGCCATGAGCCCGGACGAACTCCGTTTTGCTGTTATGTCAGGGGATGCAAAAGCGATTTCCGCAGCGCCGGGAATCGGGAAAAAGACAGCGGAAAAACTGATTGTCGAGCTGAAGGATAAAATCAATATTGAGGATGTCCTGGATCATGCCGCACATGGTGAAGATACAGGCCTGGCTGAAAAGCAGTCTGCAGAAGAAGGCATTCAGTCAGAAGCCGTACAGGCCCTGGTCGCTCTCGGATACGGAAGCACGGAGAGTATCCGGGCGGTAAAGAAAGCTTCTGCAGACTGCACTACTGCAGAGGAACTGCTGAAAGAAGCTTTGAAATTTCTTTTTTAATTTACATTTACTGTACCGGATAACCGGTAATTTTCCCCGGAAGAGGAGATGGACAGAGGGAAGTTATGGGAAGACGAATTATTACAACAGAAAACCTGGAGGAAGATATTAAAATAGAAGGGGAATTAAGGCCTCTCTCTCTTAGGGAATATGTCGGACAGGTGAAGACAAAACAGACTCTGGAAATTTATATAAAAGCAGCCAAAGAAAGGGGCGAACCCCTGGATCATGTATTATTTTACGGTCCTCCCGGACTGGGAAAAACCACCCTTGCCGGGATTATCGCCAATGAGATGGGCGTAAATATGAAAGTTACTTCCGGACCGGCCATAGAGAAACCGGGAGAAATGGCAGCCATTCTGAACAGCCTGCAGGAAAATGATGTCCTGTTTGTGGATGAGATCCATCGGCTGAACCGGCAGGTAGAAGAAGTTCTTTACCCGGCCATGGAGGATTATGCCATTGATATTATGATCGGGAAAGGTGCAGGAGCGAGATCCATCCGGCTGAATCTGCCCAAATTCACACTGGTAGGAGCCACCACACGGGCGGGGATGCTTACGGCTCCGCTCAGGGACCGGTTCGGCGTTGTGAACCGTCTGGAATTTTATACGGACGAAGAACTGAAGACAATTGTACTGCGTTCTGCAAAAGTCCTTAATGTGGAAATTGAAGAAGAAGGGGCACTGGAGCTGGCAAGACGTTCCAGGGGTACTCCCCGTCTTGCCAACAGACTGCTCAAGCGGGTCCGGGATTTTGCTCAGGTCAAATACGATGGAGTCATCACAAAAGAGGTGGCCAATTATGCACTGGATCTTCTGGATGTGGACAAATACGGCCTTGACCATATCGACAGAGGGATTCTGCTTACTATGATCGAGAAGTTTCAGGGAGGGCCGGTCGGACTGGATACACTTGCAGCGGCTGTCTCTGAAGATGCCGGAACTCTGGAAGATGTCTATGAACCATATCTGCTGAAAAACGGATTTATTCAGAGAACGCCCCGAGGAAGAGTCGTGACAGAGCTGGCATACCGGCATCTGGGAATTCCCTCTCCGCTCCGGGAGGGATGATTTTGTCAAAAAACTGTTGGGTTTTACTGGCAAATAGTTTATAATAGCATGTAAGAAACGCGAGGAGGATGCTATGAGTTCGGCAAAACATTTTACAGAAGTACTAATAGGGGGGAAGGTATATACCTTAAGCGGGTTTGAAGGCGAGGAGTACCTGCAGAAAGTATCTTCCTATCTGAACCACAAGATAACAGAGTGTGCAAACAGCGAGGGATACAGAAAGCAGAGCGCTGATACGAGAAATGTACTCCTCGCGCTGAATATCGCAGATGACTATTTTAAAGCCAAAAAACAGGGGGACTCCCTTGAAAACGATATCGAGATGAAAGACAAAGAGATGTATGATCTGAAACACGAACTTATCTCCGCACAGATCAGACTTGAAAACGCGGAAAAAGAACTGGCGAAGATGAAGGAAGAGAACAATGATCTCCAGATGCAGATCGTTAAACTGGAGACAGAGATGAAAAACAGAAGACGATAATATGTAGGTGGGCTGTCAGAAACGACAGCCTGCTTCATGTTATGGGATATCCCCATATATGCGAAACAGGAAATAAAGGAGAGGACCGAATGACAGACAGACCGATTGAAATTCTTGCCCCGGCGGGTTCTTATGAATGTTTTCAGGCTGCAATTGCTGCAGGTGCGGATGCGGTATATGCGGGCGGTTCCAGATTCGGAGCCAGAGCATACGCCGATAATTTTACAGAAGAAGAGCTGATCCGGGCGATAGAAGAGGCGCACCTGTTTGGAAAAAAACTTTATCTTACAGTAAATACCCTTCTTAAGGATACCGAGATCGAAGAGCTTTATGCCTATCTGTCTCCCCTTTATGAAAAGGGGCTGGATGCCGTAATTGTACAGGATACAGGAGTGCTGGAATACATCCGCGCAAATTTCCCGGGACTTGATATTCATGCAAGCACTCAGATGACGATTACAGGTTATCCGGGAGCAGCATTTTTTGAAAAGGCCGGAGCAGTACGTGTTGTCCCGGCCCGGGAACTTTCCCTTTCAGAAATCCGGGAGATCCGCAGGCATACGGATCTGGAGATCGAGTGCTTTGTACACGGAGCTCTCTGTTACTGCTATTCCGGCCAGTGTCTGCTAAGCAGTGTAATCGGCGGCAGAAGCGGGAACAGAGGGCAGTGCGCCCAGCCGTGCAGACTTCCTTGGACAGCCGGAGGACAGCAGAAATATTATATGAGCCTGAAAGATATGTGTACGCTGGATCTGATCCCGGATCTTGCAGAAGCAGGCGTGGATTCCTTTAAAATTGAAGGACGGATGAAAAAGCCCGAATATGTCGCCGCTGTCACATCTGTATACCGCAAATATACAGATCTGTATCTTAAAAAAGGCCGTAAAGAATTTCAGATTGACCCCAGAGACCGGGAAATGCTCCTTGATCTGTATAACAGGGGCGGGTTCCAGTCAGGATACTATAAGCAGCATAACGGGAAACATATGCTCAGCCTGGACAAACCGAATCACGCGGGTGTTCCGGCAGTCAGGGTAACCGGCATCCGGGGGCGGAAGATAGAGGGGACAACCCTTACCGATCTGAAAAAAGGAGATATTCTTGAACTGGGACCGGGAAAGAAAAGCAATTATACACTGGGAACGGATCTGAAAAAAGGAGATACGGTTTCAATCCTGCTTCCGAGAGACGGGAAGGCAGAAAAGGGAACCATATTCCCCCGGGTACGCAGCGAGAGTCTGATTCAGAACATCCGGCAGACCTTTCTCCTGGCGAAACCGCAGAAAGCAGTGACCGGAGTTCTTTCTCTGATTCCCGGTACATCTGCCTGCCTTACCGTAACAAGCGGCGGACAGAGTATTTCCGTACGATCTGAAGAAAAAGTACAGACTGCGCAAAACCGGCCGCTGGACGAGGAAACACTGAGAAAAAGGCTATCAAAAACCGGCGGAACGGATTTCTTTTTTGCTGCTCTGGAAATCCGGATGGAGGGAAATGTCTTTTTTCCGATGCAGGAACTGAACCACATGCGCAGATCTGCTCTGGAACAGCTGAGGCAGAAACTGGTGTCTTCCTGGTACCGTCCTGCAGTCCCGGAACAGAATACAGAAACAGACCGTGTTTCTGCAGCAAAAGAGTGTGATAATCCCCCGGCTCTGTCTGTTCTGGCTGAGACAATGGAACAGCTTGAAGAAACCGCAGCATATATTTCCAGATATCCATCCAGCAGGATCCGGCGGATTTACGCAGACTGCCGTATGAGCAGCCGGTTCTTCGAGGATGAAAAACTGATTTCCATATTGTCCGGGCTCCGGACGGAGGGAAGAGAGATCTTCCCTGCTATGCCCCATGTGTTCCGTGAAAAGGAAAGGATCCGATTTGAGGAACAGAAAAAGAAGTTTTCGGGTTTCCCGATGGACGGGATGCTTGTTCGAAGTTATGAAGAAGTCAGTGCCCTGATGGACTGCGGATTTGACAAAACAATCATTCTGGACCATAATCTATATATGTTTAACCGGTGGGCAAAGAAATTCTGGACTCAAGCCGGTATAACGGAATTTACAGCGCCTGTGGAGCTCAGCAGTAAAGAACTTGCAGGGCTTGGTCTTGACGCTGCGGAACTGATTGCCTATGGCTGTATTCCGGTTATGGTTTCCGCCCAGTGCATTTCTTCTGCAGCCGGACACTGCCGGAAAAAAAACGGACTTATTTTTATCGAGGACAGGTTCAGAAACCGGTTCCCTGTAAAAAATTACTGTGATACCTGCTACAATGTGATCTACAATACTCTTCCCGTCTATCTTGGGAATCAGCAGGAAATCCTTGAACGGCTTGCGCCGCGAAGACTGCGTATTCAGTTTTCTGTGGAAAACAGGAAACAGATACGGGAGGTCCTTTCGCTGTTTGAAGGAGAAAACGGAAGCCGCCCGGTCAGCACGGAGGCACCCTTTTCATTTACACAGGGACATTTTAAGAGAGGAATAATTTAAAGCGGGTGAAAAAGTGGTAAATATAACGATCCAATTATCGAAATACATCATAATAATACTCATGGCTGCATATACCTTTTCCTGTTTTTCTATTTTTACACGCAGTTATGAAGATGAGGAAAACCGGGTTCTGATCTGCCAGAATGTTCTGATGTTTCTGATTCAGGCAGTGGCTTTCGGTGTAATGTTTCTTGCTACAGATGATATGAGAATTCTCATTATCTGCGGAGCGCTGTTTATTGTACTCCTGGCGGTAATTCTTCTGTATAATCTGATTTATCCGAATGTGTCGCGGCTTGTTGTCAACAATATGTGTATGCTCATTACTGCAGGTATGATCATGATTACGAGACTTTCTGCGGATAATGAAACAGCCTACGGCTCTGCGGTCCGGCAGATGGCCTTTGTTATTCTGGGAGTTATATTCGGACTGGTTGTTCCTGTACTGATCAGAAAACTTACCTTTCTGGATCAGTGGACTTACATTTACGCAGGCGTAGGCGGAGCGGCACTTCTTGTAGTTGCAGTGTTTGCCACTGCATCCGGAGGAGCAAAACTCGGATTCAGCCTGTTTGGCGTAAATATTCAGCCTTCTGAATTTGTAAAAATAATTTTTGTTTTCTTTGTGGCGTCAAGTCTGAAAAAATCCACAGAGTTTAAAAATGTTGTCGTTACAACGATTATAGCGGCAGCACATGTGCTGATCCTGGTTGTTTCTACAGATCTGGGAGCTGCTCTGATCCTGTTTGTGGTATATCTGGTTATGCTTTATGTTGCCACAAGACAGCCGTTATATGTACTGGCGGGAATTGCGGCGGGATGTCTGGCTGCCGTAGCGGGCTATCATCTGTTTTCACACATTCAGGTCCGTGTGGAAGCCTGGCAGGATCCGATTGCCACTTATAACGGAAGCGGATACCAGGTGGCTCAGTCACTGTTTGCCATCGGAACAGGAGGATGGTTCGGCACAGGTCTGTTTAAAGGACAGCCGGATATGATTCCCGTATCGGAAACGGATTTTATCTTTTCTGCAATTACGGAAGAAATGGGCGTTATCTATGCTCTGTGTCTGATTCTGATCTGCGTAAGCTGTTATGTTATGTTCCTGAATATTGCCATGGAACTGCGCAACCCGTTTTATAAACTGGTAGCGCTTGGACTTGGAACCTGCTATATTTTCCAGGTATTTCTGCAGATCGGAGGCGTTACCAAATTCATTCCCTCTACAGGAATGACGTTGCCATTTGTCAGCTACGGAGGCAGTTCCATGCTGAGTACCATGATTATGTTCGGCATTATCCAGGGACTCTATATATTAAGAGAAGATGAAGAGGAAAAAATAGAACGAAAAAAAGAAAGGGAGCTGAGAAATGAACTGGGAAGAAGTACCGGGCGAAAGACAGCGAAAAACAGGCCGAAATTCGAAGAAGTCCCGAAACAGAGACCGAGGTCGGGGCAGAGGCAGAGAACGCGCTCGAAATAAAGAATTTGCAAGGGTCACCTACTTTTTTGTTATTCTTTTTATTGCCCTTATGATCTATATCGTCTACTTTACGATTGCCCGTGCAGGCAGTTTTGTAAACAGTCCGTATAACAAACGCCAGGATCTGTTTGCGGAAACTGTTGTCCGGGGAGATATAGTAGACAGAAATGGAAATGTACTGGCGGAAACAGTGGTAGCAGACGACGGAACAGAGACAAGAAATTATCCCTATAGTTCTGTTTTTGCCCATGTGATCGGATACAGCGATACAGAACTGGGAAAAACAGGGCTGGAGTCTGTTGAGAATTTTGAGCTTCTTACATCAAATGCTTTTTTCGTGGAAAAGATTCAGAATGAATTCCGCGGAGAAAAGAATATAGGAGATACCGTCGTAACCACTCTGGATGCGGACCTGCAGCAGGCGGCATATGATGCTCTCGGAGATAATAAAGGTGCTGTAATCGTTATGGAAGCAGATACAGGGAAAATCCTGGCTATGGTATCAAAGCCCACCTTTGATCCCAATGAAATCCGGTCTGACTGGGAATCTCTGAATTCAGACGAGGAAAACAGTCCTCTTTTAAACCGTGCTACAAATGGCTCCTATGCCCCCGGGTCTTCCTTTAAAGTTGTTACCACACTTGCGTTTATGCGCCAGAACAGCAACTATGCGGATTATACTTATGACTGTACCGGAAAAATTACAGTAGGAGACACTACCATTCACTGTGCCGGAGGAAGCGTGCACGGACATGAAGATCTGGAAAGCTCTCTGGCAAACTCATGCAACGCCTCCTTCTCCAATATCGGACTATCGCTGAATATTCCGGAATACAGAAAAACTGCAGAGGATCTTCTTTTCAATAAACCTCTGCCTTCTGTTCTGGATTATACAAAAAGTTCTTTTACGCTGACAGAAGATTCCAGTTCTGCCGAGATTATGATGACTGCAATGGGACAGGGCAATACGATGGTAAGTCCGTATCATATGGCGCTGATTACTCAGGCGATTGCCAATGGCGGTACTATGATGGAGCCCTATCTCGTCGACAGTGTTACAAACTATACAGGAAGCGAAGTACGGAAAAATGTTCCGAAGAGTTACAAAAGAGTGATGACCTCGGAAGAAGCTGCCCAGCTTAAGGAATATATGACTGCAGTGGTTGAAGAGGGAACAGCTTCTGTTCTGAGCGGGAAACCGTACACGGTAGCCGGGAAGACCGGTACAGCCGAGTACAGCATGTCCGACAAAGACCGGACCCATTCCTGGTTTATCGGCTTTACCAATGTAGATAATCCGGAACTGGTTATTTCTGTAATCACTGAGGGATCCGATGGAAGCACAAGCGGCAGGGCAGTATCTCTGGCAGGGCAGATTCTGGATTCTTATTACAACTGACAGACGGAGAAAGAATATGCATGTAAAATTTTACTGTGATCTGTATGTCAGCAGGGGCTGGCAGAAGAAAAAACGCACACTAAAAAGGAAGCTGAAAAAGAAAAAACTTCTTCCTTCCGTCTATATTCTTGCACTTTCCCAGGGGACCCGGAACCAGCTCGAATTTTTTTCTTCGGTTCTGCTTCATCAGCATATATTTGACAGCGCGGAACTTTTTGTGATCGGATTCGCAGACGGGTATGATGAAGCGCTTTCCCTTGTTGAACAGATAACCGACAAAGTGTATCACGAAACGGGCACAGCCGATATTCGCCGTTTTATTCTGAAACGGCAGGAAGAATTTGATATAACGGGACGGTAAAACGGATGCTACATATATTTTTCCTTATTCTGAAAATATTAGGACTGATACTTCTTGCTGTAATCGGAGTGATTCTCCTTCTGCTGGCTGCTCTTATTCTGCTTCCTGCGCGGTACATTGCCGCCGCTTCCTGGGATGGAACAATGGAATCCGTCAGATGGAGAGTGAAGTTTCACTGGCTGCTTCATCTGATTGCCGGGGAAGCTGTCTATGAAAACGGCAGACTTATCTGGAGATTCCGGGCAGCCTGGAAAAGTTCTGACAGCACCGGCGAATCCGAAAAGTCTCCGCCGGCAGCACCGGACAGAAAATCCCCTTCAAAAAAGAAATCCGACAGCAGTCCGGGAAATGTGAAAAAAACGGAAACAGTACTGCCGGAAGAAAAAGATAGAGCAGTACAGAAAGAAAAAACGGAAATTCCGGAAGAAAAAGCAGAAAAATCTCCAAAGACTGCGTCCGGTCAGGCTGATATCCGCAGAATAGAAGCTGGAAAAAAAGCGGGAAAAACTGCGTCCGTTCAGAAGACACGAAAAAAAGCATTCCGGAGAAAGAAGAAAGAAAAGCGCTCTTTTTCTGAAAGAATCTCCGCATATTGGGAAAAAATAAAATATACATTAAAAAAAATATATGATAATATTAAATTGCTGACGAGAAAAAAAGAAAAACTTCACCGGTTTCTTACAAATGAAACACATAAAAATGCCTTTGCAAAGACGGTAAAAGAGCTGAAACGACTGCTTCGCTCTCTCAGACCGGGAAGACTGGAAGGAAAGATCGAATTTGGCTTTGAGGATCCGGCACATACCGGATATCTTCTGGCAGGAATCAGCATGATCTACCCGATGATCGGAGAATTTATTGATATCCGGGCGGACTTTGAGCACAAAGTTTTAAAAGGGTCTGTTCTGGCGGCAGGAAAACTCCGCCTCCTGTATCTCCTTATTCCGGCCTGGAACCTGTTTTTTGACAGGGATGTTAAGATAACATACAGACATATAAAAAATTTTAAACTGTAAAATATCAGAAAAAACAGATAGCGAAGAAAAACATAACAGATTATAAAAGGAGGCAATAAAGTATGGCTGACGAAAACAACAACTTTAAAGCAACGGTAGAATCTCTCTTCCGGGGGATGGACGGAGTGATTTCCTCCAAGACAGTAGTAGGAGACGCGATTCATATCAATGGTACCATTATTCTCCCGCTGGTTGACGTATCATTCGGAATCGGAGCCGGTTCATTTTCCGGTGAAAAGAAAGAAAGAGGAATGGGCGGTATCGGCGGAAAAATGTCTCCCAGTGCTGTAATTGTAATTCAGGACGGCAGAACAAAGCTGGTAAATATAAAAAATCAGGATACAATTACTAAAATACTGGATCTGGTTCCTGATGTTGTGGACAGGTTTACTTCCGGAAAAAAAGAGAAAATGACGGAAGAAGACGTTATGGATATTCTGGATTCCGATGAGGAAGACGAACAGGATTAGGAGGACAAGCCGCTGCCCGGATCTGATTCACAAAAGATAAATAGAATAGGATAAGGATATTGTGCATAGAATAAACCAACAGGATACACAGGAGCAGAAGGATGAAAAAAGTATGTGGGTTTGCACTGTTCTGGATTGCCATAGGCATGTTTATTATGATGCTCCTCCCCAATCTGGTGTGGGGCGTGATTCTGCTGCTGATTTTTCTTGTACTCGGGTATCGTTTGTTCTGCTGCTGAACAGCAAAGAAAAACCCGCATCTGTTATAAACACAGATACGGGTTTCATTTTCATTCTGTCTCGTGTGGAAGATTATGCTCTTTCAACGCGTCCTGATTTCAGGCATGATGTACAAACATACATTTTTTTGGAACCGCCTTCTGTTTTCACTCTGACGGATTTCACATTTGATTTCCACATTTTCGGTGATTTTCTATGAGAGTGGCTTACATTGTTACCAAAGTGAGCACCCTTTTCACAAATAGCACATTTTGCCATGACTGCACCTCCTAACAATCTGAACTGGTCGTATAGACTCATAACAATGATATTCTATCAGAAACATTTTCCTATTGCAAGTATTTTTTAAAAAAAACGAATCCGTATTGTAAAATTTATGAAGTGATAGTATAATAATCATGTTATTTATGGTAAAAATCCATATAAGAACTGGAGGTAATATATGATGAAAGGAAGCATGAGCACAGATCTTGGAATCATTACAGTCAATCCTGAAGTGATCGCCAAATATGCGGGTTCCGTGGCGGTTGAGTGTTTTGGAATCGTTGGAATGGCGGCTGTTAATATGAAGGACGGACTGGTTCGCCTTTTGAAAAGAGAAAGCCTTACGCACGGAATTCAGGTGGAAATTTCAGATGACAATGCCATCACCCTTAATTTCCATGTGATCGTCTCTTACGGAGTGAATATTCTTTCTGTCTCCGATAATCTGATGAGCAATGTAAAATATAAGGTCGAAGAATTCACCGGAATGTCGGTAGAAAAAATCAACATCTTCGTTGAAGGTGTGAGAGTGATAGATTAAGGAGGATTTTATCGTGGCTGTTAAGACGATAAATACACAGATGCTTCAGAAGATGTTTCTTGCCGGTGCGGCAAATCTGGAAGCGAAAAAAGAATTCATCAATGAATTAAATGTATTTCCTGTGCCGGACGGCGATACCGGTACCAATATGACCCTGACGATTATGTCAGCGGCGAAAGAAGTAAAAGCCATTGAAAACCCGGATATGCTTTCTACTGCAAAAGCGATTTCTTCCGGCTCACTGCGCGGTGCCCGCGGAAACTCCGGAGTTATTCTTTCCCAGCTCTTAAGAGGATTTACAAAAGAAATCCGCGACTACGAGGAGATTGATGTCCCGGTTCTCGCAAGAGCCTGCGAAAGAGCGACCGCAACAGCTTATAAAGCTGTTATGAAGCCCAAGGAAGGAACCATTCTTACTGTAGCAAAGGGAATTTCCCAGAAAGCGGCGGAACTTGCGGAAACAACAGAGGATCTCGAGGTGTTTCTGCCGGAGGTTATCCGTTATGCCGAGGAAGTGCTGGCACAGACCCCTGAGCTTCTTCCGGTTCTGAAAGAAGCAGGTGTGGTAGACTCCGGCGGTCAGGGACTTGTAGAGATCCTTCACGGGGCTTATGATGCTTTTTCGGGCAAAGAAATCGATTATTCGGCAATCGATGCCGGAGAAGGAACCAAAATGGTAAAACCCTCCCGGCAGGCAGAAGCAGACATAAAATTCGGCTATTGTACGGAATTTATTATTATGACGGACAAGCCTTTTACTTCAAAGGACGAAACAGAGTTCAAGGGATATCTGGAATCCATCGGAGACTCGATTGTATGCGTTGCAGATGATGATATTGTAAAAGTCCATGTTCACACAAATGATCCCGGACTTGCCATTCAGAAAGCTCTCACATATGGCCAGCTCTCCCGGATGAAGATCGATAACATGCGGGAGGAACACCAGGAAAAGCTGATCCGCGATGCGGAAAAGACGGCGGCTCAGCAGGCTCAGGCTGCTGAACTCAAAAAGAAGAAAGAAGCACGGAAGGCGGTAGGATTCATCACCGTTTCCATCGGCGAGGGAATGAATGAAATTTTCCGTGAACTGGGCGTGGATTATATTATCGAAGGCGGCCAGACCATGAATCCGAGCACCGATGATATGCTGACTGCAATTGATCACGTAAATGCGGATCACATTTTTATCTTCCCGAATAACAAGAATATTATCCTGGCTGCAAACCAGGCGCAGTCGCTGACCAAAGATAAGGATATCATTGTTATCCCTACAAAAACGGTTCCGCAGGGAATCACCGCTATTATCAATTATATGCCCGAGGCAGATGTGGATACGAATATTGATGCGATGAAAGAAGGCATTTCCCATGTGAAAACCGGACAGGTAACTTATGCTGTAAGAGACACACATATTGACGATAAGGAAATTCATGAAGGCGACATCATGGGAATCGGTGATGAAGGAATTCTGTCCGTAAGTCAGTCTGTGGAGGAAGCGGCCAGAGAAATGCTTGCACTGATGGTTGATGAGGATTCCGAACTGATCAGTCTGTACTATGGACAGGACGTCTCAGAAGAAGACGCACAAAAATTTGCACAGACTGTGGAAGAACAGTATCCGGAAGTGGATGTTGATCTTCATTCCGGCGGACAGCCGATTTACTATTACGTACTTTCTGTAGAATAAAATTTCCGCAGGATGAGAAAAGGAAGGGAACGGGGCGTTCTCCCGACAGGGAGAATGCCCTTTTTTACAGGCGAAATAATCCGAACAGGGACTGTCCAGGCCCCTGGAGATTCGGAATGTGCCCTTTGGTACTTCCAGTGATTATAATAACAGACAGGAGCACTGAAATGAATGAAAAGAGCAGTATTGGAAACCTGAAGGGAATCGGCGAGAAAACAGAAGCTCTGTTTCGCCGGCTCGGAGTGAATACAATTGAAGATCTGATCCGGTATTATCCCAGGGGATATGACATTTTTGAAGACCCTGTTCCCATCAGCCAGCTGGAGGAGGGCAGAACCGCCGCTGTAACAGGCGCGGTCTTTGGAAGAATACAGGTGTCAGGCAATCAGCGCCTGCAGATTACAACGCTTTATCTGAAAGATCTGACAGGCACACTGAAAGTCATCTGGTTCCGTATGCCGTTTCTTAGAAATACGCTGGGGAAAAAAGGTCCCATTACCCTCAGAGGAAGAGTGGTAAGAAAGAGAGACGGTCTTGTAATGGAACATCCGGAAATCTACGATCCTTCTGTGAAATATGAGGAAAAAAGACATTCCATGCAGCCGGTGTACTCTCTGACGGCCGGGCTGACCAACAACGCTGTGATTAAAGCCGTAAAACAGGCGCTGGGCTGCGTCAGTGAAAAGCTGAATATTCTTCCCCGCAAAGTAGAAGAAACATACGGCTTTCCGCCATACACGCAGGCGGTAAAGATGATGCATTTCCCGGAAAATAAAGAAAGTTTTATCCGGGCAAGGGAACGGTTTGCATTTGAAGAATTTCTTGTATTTATTCTTTCTCTCCGTCAAATGAAACACTCCGGAGCAAGAGCGGAAAATCATTTTCATCTGCCGGATCACCCTCTGATTTCACGGTTTCTTGATCAGCTGCCCTATCAGCTTACCGGTGCACAGAAACGGGTGTGGGAAGAAATCCGTGCCGATATGCAGGGACCTGCGGTAATGTCCCGCCTTGTGCAGGGTGATGTGGGATCCGGAAAAACCGTTATCGCATTTCTTGCGCTTCTTCTTGCAGGATTAAACGGGTGCCAGGGCGCTCTGATGGCGCCGACAGAAGTACTTGCCAGGCAGCATTTTGAGACAATTTCAGGCATGCTTGAAGAGTATTCCCTTCCTCTGAAAGCAGAACTTCTCACCGGATCCATGACAGCACGTCAGAAACGGGAAGTCTATGAAAAGATTGAGACGGGCAGTGTTTCGATTGTAATCGGAACCCATGCGCTGATACAGGAAAAGGTACACTACAAAAATCTTGCCCTTGTTGTGACCGACGAACAGCACCGTTTCGGTGTCCGCCAGAGAGAAGCACTTGCCGGGAAGGGACAAAGCCCCCATATTCTCGTAATGAGCGCCACACCTATTCCCCGGACGCTTGCTATTATTCTGTACGGGGACCTGGACATTTCTGTAATTGATGAAATGCCGAAGAACCGTCTTCCGATTAAAAACTGTGTTGTAGATACCAGTTACAGGGAAACAGCGTATCATTTTATAAAAAAACAGGTCATGGAAGGACGGCAATGCTATGTAATCTGTCCTATGGTAGAAGAGAGTGAAAGCCTGGAAGCAGAAAATGTAATGGATTATTCATCTATGCTTTCAGAGGAAATGGGCGGGCAGATCCGGGTGGGATGTCTCCACGGACGTATGAAACAGCAGGAAAAAGACGCGGTAATGGATGCTTTCGGGCGAAATGAAATTCAGATTCTTGTCTCCACGACCGTAGTTGAAGTGGGAATCGACGTGCCAAATGCCACAGTTATACTCATCGAAAATGCAGAACGCTTCGGCCTTGCCCAGCTCCATCAGCTCCGCGGCCGTGTAGGAAGAGGAAAATACCAGTCATACTGTATTTTCATGTCCCCGTCAAAATCAAAAGAGACAAAAGAACGTCTGGAAATTCTGAATCATTCCAATGACGGTTTCTTTATTGCGGGAGAAGATCTGCGCCTGCGGGGGCCGGGAGATCTGTTTGGCATCCGCCAGAGCGGAATCCTGGATTTTAAGATTGCGGATGTCTTTCAGGATGCAAAGCTTCTTCAGACGGCCGGCAGAACAGCAGAAGAGATTCTGACTGATGACCCAGAGTTTACGCTTCCCGAGCACGCCGGACTTAAGAGATGCATAAACGACAAACTGCAGCAGATTATGCTGGAGACAACTTTATAATCCGGGAGTCATGCCCAAACAGCAGGACACAGTATCCGGAATATATACGGATGAATTGATCCAGGAGGGCCGATAATATGGAAAATGCAAACGTACTTCAGCTGAAAAACAGAAAATTTCCCGATTTTTATCTCTGTTTCTGCGGCTATTCGGAATGTTCGCCGCTTCACAGCTTCGGACCCGCAGTCAGGCCCAATTATATTCTTCATTACATTATCAAGGGAAAAGGCGTTTACCAGGCAGAAGGAGAACGCTATGAGCTGCAGGCCGGAGAGGGATTTCTGATTGAACCGGAAATCAGAACATTCTATCAGGCCGACGCTGATGAGCCCTGGACTTATCTGTGGATTGGCTTTAACGGAGAGAGAGCAGAGGAGTATTTAAAAGAAATCGGTCTTGGCGGCAGCCGGCTGACCTTCCATTGTACGGAAGGAGAAAAACTTGAGAAAATGATGTACAGACAGCTGGAAAACAGTACTTACAGTGTGGAGAATGACTTTCTCAGTGAAAGTTTCCTCTGTTCTTTCTTTGCAGTGCTTACACATAGCATGGAACTGAATGCCCCGTCCGGGCCGAAAAGTGAGAATATGTATGTAAGGAAAGCATTAGAATATATACAGAATAATTATTCCTATGGGATAAAGGTATCTGACGCTGCGGCTTTTGTAGGCATCAGCCGAAGCTATCTGTACACACTTTTTCTGAAAACACTCGGCCTTTCTCCACAGGAATACCTGATCAGCTACAGGATCACAAGAGCGTCCCAGCTTCTTGTGATTACAGATCTTCCCGTAGAAGGAATTGCGCAGTCCTGCGGGTATGAAGATCCTCTTGTTTTCTCAAAAGCATTTAAAAAGCGCATGGGAATGACGCCTGTCCGGTACCGCAAGGTAAATCAGTAAACATTTTGACTGTTTTTTCAAACATTTTCTCCTGTATGCGGCTGCCTTTTTCTCTATAATAGTGGAAAAGAAAAAATAACCGTAAACAGGAGGAAATGATATGAATATTGTATTCCATGAATCAACCCGAATATTTCATCTTTATAATGATCAGATCAGTTATATAATGACCGTTCTGCCCAACGGCCAGATGGGACAGCTTTATTACGGAAAAGCAGTCCGGGACAGAGAAGACTTTTCTTTCCTTCTGGAGACCAGCAGCCGGCCCATGGCGTCCTGCGTTTTTGATACGGATAAACGATTCTCCCTGGAACATATCAAACAGGAGTATGCTGTTTTCGGCTCAACGGATTTCAGGGCTCCTGCTGTAGAAGTGGTGCAGGAAAACGGAAGCCGGATCAGCGATTTTCAATATCAGACATACAGAATTGAGGACGGAAAGCCCGGCCTGGAAGGTCTTCCCGCTACCTATACAGAGTCCGGGAAAGAAGCCCGGACATTAATTATAACTTTAAAAGATCCGGTAACCGGACTTACAGCAGAACTTCTCTATACGATTTTTTCCGGTAAAGGTATTCTTGCAAGAAGTACCTGTTTTAGAAACGAGGGGGATGAAGCGCTTCATCTGACGACTGCCATGAGTCTGTGCCTGGATCTGCCGGACAGTAATTATGAATGGATCCAGTTTTCCGGAGCCTGGGCAAGAGAGCGCTATCCCAGAAAACGCCGCCTGGAACAGGGGATTCAGTCTGTTGGCAGTATGCGGGGACACTCCTCCCATAATCACAATCCATTTGTTATATTAAAGCGTCCGACAGCGGATGAATTTCAGGGAGAAGTCATGGGAATCAGCCTGATATACAGCGGAAACTTCCTCATACAGGCAGAGGTTGACACATACAATACGACCCGGATACTGGCCGGCATCCATCCGGCCGGATTTGACTGGAAGCTGGAAAAAGGACAGTCCTTCCAGACTCCGGAAGCAGTCATGGTTTATTCGGACGAAGGCATGAATGCCATGAGTCAGACATTCCACGCACTTTACCAGAAGCGGCTTGCCCGGGGATACTGGAGAGACAGAGAGCGTCCGATTCTTATCAATAACTGGGAGGCAACCTACTTCGATTTTACGGAAGAACGGCTGTTGAAAATTGCAGAAAAAGCAAAAGAAAGCGGAATTGAACTTTTCGTTCTGGATGACGGATGGTTCGGGAAACGCTGTTGCGAACATGCCGGTCTTGGGGACTGGGTCGCAAACCGGGATCGTCTTCCGGAAGGAATTGCCGGAATCGCTGAAAAAATCAATAAGATCGGCATGAAGTTCGGACTCTGGTTTGAGCCGGAAATGGTCAACCGGGATTCCGATCTCTTCCGCAGCCATCCGGACTGGATTCTTGCCGCACCCGGCCGTCACCCCTCCCAGGGCAGATTTCAGTACGTGCTTGATTTTTCCAGAAAAGAAGTCGTGGACTACATCTATGAAATGATGGCGGATATCCTCAGCCACGCAAAAGTGTCTTATGTAAAATGGGATATGAACCGCAGTATTACAGAATGCTACTCGGAAGCTCTTCCCGCCGACCGGCAGGGAGAAGTTTACCATCGGTATATCCTGGGAGTATATGATCTGTACGAGCGTCTGACCAGCCGGTTCCCTGAAGTTCTTTTTGAATCCTGCGCAAGCGGAGGCGGCCGGTTTGATCCCGGCATGCTTTACTATGCGCCCCAGGCGTGGACCAGCGATGATACAGATGCCGTGGAGCGGGTTAAAATTCAGTACGGAAGTTCTTACTGTTATCCGATAAGCAGTATGGGCAGCCACGTGTCCGTATCTCCAAACCACCAGCTTAACCGCAGCACACCGCTTTCCACAAGAGCAAATGCAGCTTATTTCGGAACCTTCGGCTATGAACTGGATCTGAACAGACTTTCTGCCCGGGAACAGGAGGAAGTAAAAGAGCAGGTAGCTTTTATGAAGCAGTACAGAAAACTGATTCAGTTCGGCACGTTTTACAGACTGTCCAGTCCTTTTGAAAATAATGTATCAGCATGGATGGTGGTAAGCCGGGATAAGAAACAAGCTCTGGTAGGATGCTACCGGACACTTAGCGAGACAAACACATCTTACAGCCGTCTTCCTCTGAAAGGGCTGGATGCCCGGCTGGAATACCACATCGAAGGGAACCGCACCGCCCACTATGGAGACGAACTGATGAATATCGGCCTTATCACTTCCGACGCTTCCTGCGGAGAAATGTCTGCAGCCGATATTCCGTGCTGTGATTTTGACTCAAAACTGTATATTTTAAAGGCATTATAAATTCAGGACAGAATGAAATTTCAAAAAAACTGTCTGAAATTATTGCTATGAATTTCCAGACTAAAGCACAGAATCCTCCATATACTAAGAGCGTAACATAAAGAAACGGAAGCAGATGTATCGTAACCGGCTGCATAAGAAACAGCAGATTACATACAGATGCAGCCGGGAAATTATGTTACAGAACACAGAAAAAGTAACAGTACTGTTACAAAGATGCAAAAGGAGGAAAAAGATCATGGCAAGTCGTTCATCCAACAGAGCAGCAGTGCCGGAAGCAAAGGGCGCTCTGGACAAATTCAAGTACGAGGTTGCAAATGAGCTCGGTGTACCGCTGACTGACGGTTACAACGGAGACCTTACGTCCAAGCAGAACGGATCTGTAGGCGGATATATGGTCAAAAAAATGATCGAACAGCAGGAAAAACAGATGGCAGGCAAATAACATTTGTCTGACAGAAAATGAGAGAAAAGCACTCGGGATTGACCTGAGTGCTTTTTTCTGCTAAAATTCAGCATAGTTACAGAAAAAAGGAGTGTCGGCACATGAGAGTAATCGCCGGAAGCGCCAGAAGCCTGCGGTTAAAAACCCTGGACGGCATGGAGACAAGACCTACTACCGACCGGATAAAAGAAACGCTTTTCAACATTATCGGACCTTCCGTATATGACAGTGTTTTTCTGGATCTTTTCAGCGGAAGCGGCGGAATCGGAATCGAAGCCCTGAGCAGAGGCGCCAGGGAAGCTTTCTTTGTAGAGAAAAATCCAAAAGCCATGTCCTGTATCAAAGAGAATCTGAGATTTACCCGTCTGGAGTCCAGAGCTGTTACAGTCACCAGAGATGTAATGGACGCTCTGTACAGGCTGGAGGGGGAAAAAGTATTTGATATTATTTTCATGGATCCCCCCTACGACAGAGAGTACGAAAAAACCGTACTCCGGTATCTGGCGGAATCTGATCTGGTATATGAGGACACAATGATCATTGTGGAGGCCTCAAAAGATACCGGTTTTTCCTATGTAAATGATCTGGGGATGCACATCTTCCGTGAAAAAATATATAAGACAAATAAACATGTCTTTCTGGAGAAGGCAGGGAAGGAAGAAATATGTTAAGGGCAATCTATCCGGGGAGCTTTGACCCGGTTACATACGGACACTGTGATATTATACAGAGATCCTGTAAAATTGTAGATGAATTAATTGTCGGAGTGCTGAATAATAAAGCGAAAAGCCCGTTGTTTTCTGTAGAAGAACGTGTTAAAATGTTAAAGGAAGTGACGGGCAGTTTACCAAACGTCAGAATCGTGCCGTTCGACGGACTTCTTGTTGATTTTGCATCCCGCATGGATGCATGCCTGATCATCCGGGGACTGCGGGCGATTACGGATTTTGAGTATGAGCTGCAGATGTCACAGACCAATCATAAGCTGGAACCAAAGGTTGAGACCATGTTTTTGACTACAAGTATACAATATTCCTATTTGAGTTCCACCACAGTGAGAGAAATTGCTGCTTTTGGGGGAGATTTGACGCAGTTTGTGCCGGAAGCGGTCGCTGTGGAACTTAAGAAAAAGATGAATACAAAAGGAGAGTGTAAATCATGAGCAGCCGCATTGAACAGATTATCGATGAAATCGAAGAGTACATCGACAGGGATTGTAAATACCAGCCATTGTCTACCACTAAGATTGTCGTTAATAAGGAACATCTGGAAGAACTGCTGCGGGAACTTCGGCTGAAGACTCCGGAAGAAATCAAACGGTATCAGAAAATTATTGCAAATCGTGATGCAATTCTCGCCGATGCAAAGGCAAAGGCGGATTCTATGATTGAAGAAGCTCAGGTACAGACAACAGAGCTTGTCAGTGAACATGAAATCATGCAGCAGGCCTACGCTCAGGCCAATGAGATTGTAACTCAGGCTACAGCCCAGGCCCAGGAAATTATTGATAATGCCACATCAGACGCGAATGCAATCCGTATCGGAGCAATCCAGTATACGGACGATCTTCTTGCAAACGCAGAGAGTATTATCGGCCATACACTGGACAGCTATACGACAAAATACGATGGCCTGATTAATTCTCTTCAGGAATGCTATGATACGGTACGTTCCAATCGTGCAGAACTGGATATCCCGGAAGAAGAAGATTATTCTTCATCAGGGGATGAAAACTTTTAGAAAAATGTCTGTAAAAAGTTCACATAAAAAACTGCCAGAAGACTGGCTGCCCCCGCGGCAGCCAGTTTTTGTATGACATAATGGGAGATTTTCAGTCCGGTAGCCTGGATCATGCATTGTGTCTGCGCCACAGAGCAAAATCCGCCGAAAGAAGTCAGCGCCATAATCAGCGGCCAGGATACTGTCAGACGCATATCCAGCCCGTCTATGATAAGAATGCCGTTTGTCACCTCAAGGGTTGCAGCAAGCGCTGTAAAAAGCGGCCCGTGCTGTCCGGATTCCGACAGAAGAGATAGGATAACCGAGAAAAGAATAAGATACCCTCCCACCTTTACGATGGACTCAAAGCTGTTCATCATACATATATCCAGAAGAGAAAAATCTGTCCTGCGGCCGGATCTGTCCCCAGGAGCGGAAGTCTCCGGGAAAAAATGTTTCCCTTTTCCCAGATAAAACCTTCGGAAAAGAAAGCTCAGGAGAACCGGTACCCCCATCAGCACGGCAAGAGAGGGCAGGAGGAGCTGATCCATGTCCAGTGTTTTCCACACGATAAAATTTATAATAAAAACCGGACTGGTATTGTTGCAGAAAGAAAGCAGATACTGTCCCTCCGCCCTGGTAATTCTGCCTGTCCTCAGCAGATCCGCCGTTACTTTGGCTCCCATAGGATATCCGCACAGGAATCCTGCCAGTACGGCAAAAGAGCCGTTTCCTGACACACCGAAGATCCTCCGGAAGGGCCGGCAGAACAGACCGGAGATAAAAGCAAGCCCTCCGGAATCCATCAGGAGATTTGTAATCAGCATAAACGGAAAAAGTGTAGGGAAAACGATCTGAAACCATAGCAGCAGTCCTTCACTTGCCCCGTTAAACACAGCTTTGGGAGACAGAAGCATTGCTCCGAAGATCAGGGTAATCAGCACAGTCGAAGAAAAATATTTCACGGGAGGAAACCGCCTTCTCTTGCAGGGTTATTTCAGATATATGATCTGCGCATGCCTTTTATGTACGGGTCATATAGTAAAAGAAAAAGAGGTTTTTCTTGAAACGTATAAAGAGATATGTCTTTTTGCTGCTTTTTTCTCTGCTTTTCTCCGGTATTTTACTTGGCCGGTTAAAAGAAATGTCCCGATTTACACGTCTTACAGAATCCACGGTATCTTCTATGGATTTCCGGAGCCAGCCTCTGTCCGGAGAAAGACTTCAGGAAGCGGAAGAAATGGATTTTCCGGGAGAAATGCTGGGTGTCTGTATGCTGGAAACTGATTTCGGACGAACGGATACCTCCCGGACTCTGGAACAGATGAGAAAAGGAAAAGGCAGATGGGAACAACGACCCGGCTGGGACCAGTATGTGGCAGCCTGCAGAGCGGTCTGGGACGATCTGGAATATTTTCCGGTGGCAGAAGTATCAAACCGGGCCGGCATGACGGTATCATTTGTCAATTCCTGGATGTTTGACAGAGATTACGGCGGAAGCCGGTGGCATGAGGGAACAGACATTATGCCCTCTGTCAGCGAAAGAGGCCTGTATCCTGTTGTCAGCATGACAGACGGGACTGTAAGGAGCAAGGGCTGGCTTGAACTTGGCGGCTGGCGCATTGGGATTGACGCACCCGGCGGTGCCTATTTTTATTACGCACACCTGTCTTCTTATGCGGATCTGCAGGAGGGCGACCAGGTAAAGGCCGGAGATCTGCTGGGATATATGGGGGATACCGGATACAGCACAAAGGAAGGCACGACCGGAAAATTTCCGGTTCATCTGCACGTAGGAATTTATCTGTATGACGGAGAAGAAGAAATCAGTGTGAATCCATACCCGGCCCTGAAGTACATCGAAGGGCACAGGGTCCGGTATCGTTTTTCGCAATGAAGGGTTTTCCGCAAATGCAAATCGTGATATACTAGCTACACTGAGTTTTTTCTGCAGATACAGAGAAAACATACACTACATATCTGATCGGAGGAAATAGAATGAATTTACCGGAGACGTTTGTCAGTAAGATGAAACGGCTGCTTGGCAGCGACTATGAAAATTATGAAAAGTGTTTTGACCTGCCGCGCCATTATGGGCTCCGTGTAAACACAGCGAAAATTTCTGTTGACGAATTCCTTAAGATTGCTCCCTGGCCTCTCCGGCCGGTTCCCTGGATTGAAAACGGGTTTTATTATGACGGAGATGTTTATCAGCCGGCCAGACATCCCTATTACTTTGCCGGTCTGTACTATCTGCAGGAGCCCAGCGCCATGACGCCGGCAAACCGCCTCCCGATAGATCCCGGAGACAGAGTACTGGATGTGTGCGCCGCTCCGGGCGGCAAGGCCACAGAACTGGGGGCCAGACTGAACGGAACAGGTGTCCTTGCGGCCAATGATCTGAGCAGTTCCCGGGCAAAAGGACTGTTGAAAAATCTTGAACTTTTCGGCATAGGCAATGTCCTTGTGCTTTGTGAAGAGCCGGGAAAACTTGTGCCCTGTTTTCAGGAATATTTTGATAAAATTCTCATCGATGCCCCCTGTTCCGGAGAGGGAATGTTCCGGAAGGATAAAAAAATGATCCGGGCATGGGAAGAACACGGGCCGGAATATTTTTCCAGAATCCAGAAAAGCATCATTACTCAGGCTGCCCGGATGCTTGCGCCGGGTGGAATGCTGCTATATTCCACCTGTACTTTTGACCCGGAGGAGAATGAAAAAACAATTGAATACCTTCTTCAGGAATATCCGGAATTCCAGATCTGCGATCTCCGGCCGTATGCGGGATTTTCTCCCGGCATCCCGGAAGAAACCAACGGGAAAAATCCGGATCTTTCCAGAACAGTCCGGATCTTTCCTCACCGGATGGAAGGAGAGGGCCATTACCTTGCTCTGCTGAAAAAAGGCGGGGAACAATCCCGGCGGCCGGAGTCTGTCCGGACGGGAAAAGGGAAAGGAAAGCTTCCGGAGGAACTGACGGAATTCTTTTCTCTCATATCCAGGGAATTTGATCCCGCCAGAGTGGAAATCCGGAGCGGAAAAGTATATTACATGCCGGAAGGGCTTCCATCCATGAAAGGAATCCGTTTTCTGAGAACCGGTCTTCTTCTCGGCGAGCTGAAAAAGAATCGGTTTGAGCCAAGCCAGGCGCTTGCCATGAATCTGAAAAAGGCGGAATATTCTTATGCGCTGGATTTCTCTGTCCGGGATGACCGGGTAGTCAAATATCTGAAGGGAGAGACACTGGATGTGGAAGACCTTGTTTCTCCGAAAGAGAAAGGATGGTATCTGGTCTGTGTAGACGGATATCCTCTTGGATTTGGCAAACTCGCAAATCAGACCCTGAAAAACAAATATCTTCCAGGATGGCGGTGGATGTCATCATGAAAATCAGATTGGACAAATTTCTGGCCGACATGGGATTCGGCACGAGATCCCAGGTCAGGCAGCAGATTTCCAGAGGAAATGTAACCGTAAACGGTCTGTCCGCCCGCCGGCCGGAACTGAAAATTGACACGGATAAAGACAGGGTATTTTTCTGCGGCGCCGAAGCGGTCTATGCACAATACGAATACTATATGCTCAATAAACCGGCCGGTGTGGTATCAGCAACGGAAGATAAAAACGACCCCACTGTCGTTGAACTGATCCGGGAAAGACGGCGGAAAGATCTGTTCCCCGTAGGCCGGCTGGACAAAGATACAGAAGGACTGCTTCTGATCACCAATGACGGAGATCTTGCCCATCGGCTTCTGGCTCCGGGGAAACATGTGGACAAAGTATATTATGCAGAAATAGACGGAAAAGTGACCAGAGAAGATGCAGAACTTTTCCGCGCGGGAGTGGATATCGGAGATGAGAAAAAAACCATGCCGGCCCTTCTTGAAATTCTTTCTTCCGCGGACCGCTCTAAAGTGCTGCTTACCATTCATGAAGGGCGGTTCCACCAGGTGAAACGGATGTTTCACGCAGTGGGGAAAGAAGTGGTCTTTCTCAGACGTATCCGGATGGGTCCGCTGAAACTGGACGAAAAACTTCACCCCGGAGAATACCGAAGGCTGACAAAGGAAGAGGTTGAGAAATTATGTTAAAAGGTAAAAAAGCGGTTATCTTTGATATGGATGGTTCTCTTGTAGATTCCATGTGGATCTGGCCGGAAGTAGACCGGATTTATATGACCAAATATCATCTGACCCCGCCGGAAACATTTCATAAAGATATTGAAGGAAGAAGCTATACGGAAACGGCCCGGTATTTTGTTGATACTTTTTCAACGCTGAACCGGACGGTTGAGCAGGTGATGAAAGAATGGCGGGATATGACAATTCAGCTGTATGCCACAAAGGTTTTCCCAAAGCCCGGCGCTGTGGAATTTCTGGAATCCATGCAGAAAGCAGGGGTCAAGCTGGGCATAGCCACAAGCAATAACCGGGAGATCGCGGAAGCGGCGCTGAACGCAAGAAATCTGAACGGATATTTTGATTCCGTGCGCACTTCCTGCGAGGTGGCTGCTGGAAAACCAGCTCCGGATGTCTATCTGAAAGTAGCGGATGATCTCCGGGTAGCACCGGGAGAATGTCTTGTTTTTGAAGACGTGCCCAACGGAATTCTGGCAGGGAAAAATGCCGGCATGGAAGTATGCGCTGTAGACGATGCATTTTCCAGGCCGGATGAAGAAGAAAAGAAACGGCTTGCTGATTATTTTATTCATGATTTTTATGAGATCAGAGACAATACTTATGAAAGATGTGGGAGACGCTAATTCATGGAACAGATTTTTTTGCCCCTGAACAGGGAAGATATGGAGGCCAGAGGCTGGGATCAGGTGGATTTCGCCTACATTATAGGGGACGCCTATGTAGATCACCCTTCCTTTGGGCATGCGGTAATCAGCCGGGTACTGGAATCCCGCGGATACCGGGTGGGAATCATTTCACAGCCGGACTGGCGCGATCCGGCAAGTATTGATGTTTTCGGCAGACCACGTCTGGGATTTCTCATATCGGCCGGCAATATGGATTCCATGGTAAATCATTATTCTGTTTCAAAAAAACGGCGGAGAACCGATGCCTATACGCCAGGCGGTGAAATGGGAAAACGGCCTGACTACGCCTGTGTGGTTTACGGGAACCTGGTCCGGCAGACCTACAAAGATATCCCGGTTATACTGGGCGGAATCGAAGCCAGTCTGCGCCGGCTTGCCCACTATGATTACTGGTCAGACCGCCTGAAACGGTCCGTCCTTCTGGATTCCGGAGCAGATATCATTTCCTACGGAATGGGCGAACACTCCATCGTAGAAATCGCAGAAGCTCTTGAGGCCGGTATCTCCGTGAAGGATCTGACCTATATTGACGGAACAGTTGTAAAAATAAAAAACCGGGACGATATTTTTGACGCAGAATTTCTTCCTTCTTTTGAGGAGTTAAAAGCTTCAAAAAAAGCTTATGCCAAGAGCTTTTATACCCAGTACCAGAACACAGATCCCTTCACCGGACGCCGGCTGGCAGAAAAGTATACAGATCACCTGTATGTAGTACAGAATCCGCCTGCAAAGCCCCTGACACAGACAGAAATGGACGATGTCTACGGGCTGCCCTACGCCCGTACCTTCCATCCTTCCTATGAGAAACTGGGCGGCGTCCCCGCTGTATCGGAGATCAAATTCAGCCTGATCAGCAACCGGGGATGTTTCGGAGGATGCAGTTTCTGCGCGCTTACGTTTCATCAGGGAAGGATCGTGCAGGTACGCAGCCATGAATCCCTTCTGAAAGAGGCACAGGCCATGACAGAGGAGAAGGATTTCAAAGGGTATATCCATGACGTAGGCGGACCTACTGCAAACTTCCGTCACCCTTCCTGTGATAAGCAGCTGACCCGGGGCGTCTGTCAGAACAGGCAGTGCCTTTTCCCCAGACCATGCCCCAATCTGAATGCAGATCATTCGGACTATGTTGCTCTTCTGAAAAAACTCCGGGCGCTTCCCGGTGTAAAAAAGGTTTTTATCCGCTCCGGAATCCGGTTTGACTACCTGCTGGCGGATAAACGCAGGGATTTTCTCCGGGAGTTATGCATGTACCATGTCAGCGGACAGCTGAAGGTAGCGCCGGAGCATGTGTCCGCACCGGTGCTGTCTCTCATGGGTAAACCGGAACATCAGGTTTATGAATCTTTTGTCCGCGCATTTGATCAGATGAACCAATCCCTCGGGAAAAAGCAGTATCTGGTTCCTTACCTGATGTCTTCCCATCCGGGCTCCACTCTGAAAGAAGCGGTGAAGCTGGCAGAGTACTGCAGGGATCTGGGATATATGCCGGAACAGGTGCAGGATTTTTATCCTACGCCATCCACTCTGTCCACCTGTATGTACTATACCGGTCTGGATCCTCGGACAATGAAACCGGTTTATGTGCCGAGAAATCCGCATGAAAAAGCCATGCAGCGGGCGCTGATTCAGTACCGTAATCCAAAACTGCGGCCATTGGTATATGAAGCTTTGCAGAAAGCCGGAAGAACCGATCTTATCGGATATGGTCCCAAATGTCTGATACGTCCGGAAACTGAAAGCAGAACAGAAGACGGAAGATCAGAAGCCGGCAGGGCAAAACCCGTACCGGGGAAAAATGGAAAAAGGAAAAAGAAAACCATACGGCATGTTCACAGAAAGAAGGAACGCAAATGAAACGGATTGCAGTTGTAACCGGCGCTTCCTCCGGTATGGGCAGAGAATTTGTACTGCAGCTGAACACATTCTGTCCGGATCTGAATGAAATCTGGGTTCTGGCGAGAAGACGGAAACGAATGGAACAGCTTGCATCTCAGTGTTCTGTCCCCATCCGGATCTTTGCCGGAGATCTTACAAAAAAGAAATTCCTTCACACACTGGAAAATACACTGAAGGAGGAGCAGCCGGTTGTCCGTATTCTGGTAAATGCAGCCGGTTTCGGCAAAACCGGAACAGTGGCAGAGATTGCCGCAAAGGACAGGAAATCGCAGACCCATATGATTGAGGTAAACTGCCGTGCTCTGACTGATATAACAGAAAGCTGTCTTCCGTTTCTGCACAGCGGAAGCCGCATAATTAATCTGGCCTCCGCAGCGGCCTTCTGCCCCCAGCCTTCCTTTGCAGTCTACGCCGCAACAAAAGCCTATGTGCTGAGTTTTTCCAGAGCACTGGGTATGGAATTGAAACGGAAGGGAATTTATGTTACCGCTGCCTGTCCGGGCCCTGTAAAAACAGAGTTCTTCCGGATCAGCGGGAATCCCTCAGTTCCCATGAAAAAACAATTCGCGGCAGAGGCGCCGGCAGTTGTAAGAAAAACATTAAGAGACAGTATGAAAAAGAAAGAAGTGTCTGTTTACGGCGCATGCATGAAATCCGCCAGACTGGGAGCCAAGCTGCTTCCGCACAGACTGATTATGCGGCTGTTCTGCTGACTGCAGTGCCCGCAAAACAGAACCGATATAATATCGGCGGATAAGATAGCCGCAGGGCTTTCTTTCCCTGATTCATCATACACGAGAGGATAATATATCAGCATGAAAAGAACAGAAAAAGGAACTCCGGGATATCTTTCCCATAAGAGGAGGATGGAGATCCTCCGTACAATTATATATTTTGGAATTGTAGCAGCCATTTTCTTTCTGGGATATTTCCAGACAAAAACCCGGCTGAATCTGCTTACTGTTGTGGCAGTTCTTGGATGTCTGCCTGCAGCCAGGGCGCTGGTCGCAGTCATCGTCCGGCTGCCTTACCGGTCCGTAGACCGGAAAATAGCTGATGATCTGACCGAAAAGGCCGGACATCTTACCGTATGCTATGAACTGGTCCTTACCAGTACGGAGAAAATTATGGCAGTCGACTGCATTGTCGTATCCGGCAGCACAATTTTCGGATATACCCATTATGAGAAAACAGATCCGGAAGAAACACAGAAACATATTAAAAACATTCTGGCCGAAAACGGATTTACCGGATTTACGGTCCGTATTCTGAAAGAATATAAGGCCTTTCTGGCCCGGGCAGAGGGACTGGATCATATTGCCGCTGTAGAAAAGGCGGATACATCCGCACAGGACAAAAAAATCTGCAGCATATTATTGAATGTTTCTCTCTGATTTTTCCTTAAAACAGATTCTCATCCGAAAGATAAGAAAATGAAACCAGAAAAAGGAGAGTACGATGAAAGAACTGACAATCCGGACAAATGAAGCCGGGCAGCGGCTGGATAAATTTCTTTCCAAATATATGAACCGAGCCCCGAAAAGTTTTCTCTATAAAATGCTCCGTAAAAAAAATATCACGCTTAACGGAAAAAAAGCACAGGGGAAGGAAATCCTGTCCGCCGGAGACACAGTAAAACTGTTTCTCTCGGACGACACTATCCGGAATTTCTCGGAACATAAAGAATTTATGAGCTGCGGGACAGCAGTGGGATCCGGCATGGACATGCGGAAGCTGGACATAATCTATGAGGACGCGCATACACTTTTTATTAACAAGCCTGTCGGAATGCTTTCCCAGAAAGCAAAACCGGAAGATGTGTCTCTGGTAGAATATCTTACGTCCTATCTGATATCTTCCGGACAGATTACCCGGGAAGAACTTTGCACCTTCCACCCGGCAGTGTGCAACCGGCTGGACCGGAATACAAGCGGCATCGTTGCTGCAGGAAAATCCATGGCAGCGCTGCAGGAATTAAACGCCATGTTCCGGGATAGAAGGATACGTAAATACTATCTCTGTCTTGTCAGCGGTACTGTAGAACAGGGCGCAAGACTGCAGGGATATCTGGAAAAAAACGAAAAAACAAACCGGGTATCCGTCAGAAGCGGAAAGGGGAATGCCATTTCTCCCGGCGCCTTTATTGAGACCGAGTACAGACCCCTCAGATCCGGCGGAGGAACAACCCTCCTGGAAGTACATCTGATTACAGGAAAAACCCACCAGATCCGGGCGCATCTTGCCTCAGAGGGGCATCCGCTGATCGGGGATTACAAATACGGAGACCGGAAACTGAATGACAGATTCAGACAGGACTACAGCCTCCGTTCCCAGATGCTCCATTCGTACAGGCTTTGTTTCCCCGCATGTACAGACGAACTGGCCTCTCTTTCCGGGAAAGAGCTGCTGGCTGACGCACCGGAACTGTTTATGAAGATCTGCCGTGACAGAGGAGTGATGTAAATATGGCCACATGGAATTCCCGCGGACTGCGGGGCTCTACACTGGAAGAACTGATCAACCGTACAAATGAACGCTATACAGAAATGGGGCTTGCATTGATTCAGAAGATTCCCACACCGATTACACCGGTAAAGATCGACAAGGAACACCGGCATATTACACTTGCCTATTTTGATAAAATCAGTACAGTGGACTACATAGGAGCTGTTCAGGGGATTCCGGTCTGCTTTGACGCAAAGGAATGCAGTGCTGACACTTTCCCTCTTCAGAATATCCATGAACATCAGATCCGCTTTATGGAGAAATTCGAACAGCAGGGCGGGATCTCCTTCCTCCTTATATATTATACAGGCAGGGAGGAACTCTATTATATGACTTATACACAGATCAGAAAGTTCTGGGATCGTTCCATACACGGAGGCCGGAAAAGTTTCCGCTATGACGAGCTGGAACCGGGATGGTTTTTTTCACTGAAAAACGGATATTTTGTTCCCTATCTGGAATGCCTGCAGCAGGACCTGGACCGCAGAGATTCTGATTCCGGGAACTGATAAAAGCCTGATATACAGTCGGGGATTGACAGACAGCAGGAAACTGCGTATAATGACAAAAGGATTTTAATGCATTAGCACAGTAAAGTGAAGGGAGATTTTCAATGGAACAAAAATTACATACTCCGGAAGGAGTCCGGGATATCTACAATAAAGAATGTGAAATCAAACTTGCACTGCAGAAAAAGCTGAGCACCGTACTTCATCGGTACGGTTATCAGGATATACAGACGCCGACATTCGAATATTATGACGTTTTCCGCAAAGAGATCGGATCAATTTCTACCCGTGAACTTTATAAATTTTTTGACAGAGACGGAAATATTCTGGCCCTGCGGCCTGATATTACACCTTCAGTGGCCCGGGCGGCGGCAACCCTGTTTGAAGGGGAAAATATGCCGATCCGCCTCTGTTATGCAGGAAATACTTTTATCAATCATACAAGTTATCAGGGCCGTCTGAAAGAGAACACACAGCTTGGCGCAGAGCTGATCGGGCTGGATTCTATCGAGGCGGATGCGGAAATGCTGGCCATGGTTGTAGACGGTCTGAAACAGACTGGTCTGAAGGAATTCCAGGTAAATATCGGTCATGTGGATTTTATCCAGAGTCTGCTTGAAACAACCGGTTTTGAAGAAGAAGAAATGGATGAGCTGCGCACCCTTATTACAAACAGGAACTATTTCGGAGTGGATGAAATTCTGGATAACAGGAACGTAAAAGGAAGTGTAAAAGAAGCTTTCCATATTCTTCCGGAACTGATGGGCGGACCTGAGATTCTGGAACAGGCCGCACGGCTGGCTCCGAATGTAAATGCACGACTCGCCATTACAAGACTTCAGCAGATTTACAAACTGCTGCAGCTGTATCATGCAGAAGATCATATTACTTTTGATCTGAGCATGAGCGGAAGCTATGGATATTACTCCGGCATTATTTTCCGCGCGTATACTTACGGTACAGGAGATGCTGTTGTAAGAGGGGGACGCTATGACCATCTTCTGGAAAAGTTTGGAAAGAATACCCCTTCTATTGGATTTGCCATTATTGTAGACGAGCTGATGAGCGCCCTGAACAGGCAGAAGATCCGCGTCGAGACAAGTTACCGGAATCTGATCGTATACACCCAGGCTACGGAAGAGTGGGCAGTCTCTCTTGCCATGAATTTCCGCTCCAAAGGCAAAAACATAGAGATCATAAAACGGGAACCGGAAGATGACAGGAAAAAATATGAAGATTATGCCAGAAATTCTTCTATTATGAGTATGCTGTATCTTCAGGATAATTACCAGATTGAAATGCTCAACCTGATTACCGGAGAAGAAAAAACTGTAACCGCCAAAAGACAGTAGAAAAGAGGCTTACCTATGAGATATTTAACATTTGCTCTTACCAAGGGCAGGCTTGCCGAGAAGACCCTTGCAATGCTGGAAAAGCTGGGTGTTACCTGTGACGAAATGAAGGATAAACACTCAAGAAAACTCATTTTTACCAACGAGGATCTGAAATTGAAATTTTTCCTGGCCAAAGGACCCGATGTTCCCACTTACGTGGAATATGGGGCTGCGGATATCGGCGTGGTAGGAAAGGATACGATTATCGAAGCAGGCAGAAAAGTTCATGAAGTCCTGGATCTGCGGTTCGGGAAATGCCGGATGTGTGTCTGCGGATACGAAGACGCGGCAGAACTTCTGAAACATCACGAACTGATCCGGGTCGCCACAAAATACCCGAATATTGCAAAGGACTATTTTTACAATAAACGGCACCAGACAGTAGAGATCATTAAAATGAACGGCTCCATTGAGCTTGCTCCTATTGTAGGTCTGTCTGAAGTTATTGTAGATATTGTGGAAACAGGGTCCACGCTGAAAGAAAACGGGCTTGTAGTTCTGGATGAAGTGTGTCCGCTGTCTGCCCGGATGATTGTAAATCCGGTCAGCATGAGAATGGAAAACGACAGAATCCGCGGACTGATCAGCAGCCTGCGTGATCTGCTCAGGGAGGAATAGATATGCGTATAGAAAAACTGGACAGCAGTACGAAGAAAAATCTGCTGGAAGATCTCCTCAAAAGGAGTCCCAACAGCTATGGAAAATATGAAGCCAGTGTGAAAGAAATACTGGAGAATGTGCAAAAAAGGAGAGATGAGGCTGTTTTTGCCTATACAAAGCAGTTTGACGGAGCTGAGACGGATGCCTCAAATATTCAGGTGACAGAAGAAGAGATTAAAGAAGCCTACAGCCTTGTAGATGATTCTCTGATTGCTGTCATCCGGAAAGCAAAGAAGAATATTAAAGAGTATCATGAAAAGCAGCGTCAGTACAGCTGGTTTGACAGCAGACCGGACGGGACAATTCTGGGACAGAAAGTCACAGCCCTTGCCCGGGTAGGTGTCTATGTGCCCGGAGGGAAAGCTGCATACCCGTCTTCCGTGCTGATGAATATTATGCCGGCAAAAGTAGCCGGAGTAGATGAGATTATTATGGTCACACCTCCGGGAAAGGACGGAAAAGTCACCCCGACTACACTGGTGGCTGCCAACGAGGCCGGCGCTGACAGAATTTACAAAGTAGGAGGCGCACAGGCCATCGCAGCTCTCGCTTTCGGAACAGAAAGTATACCAAAAGTAGATAAAATCGTAGGCCCGGGCAATATTTACGTGGCTCTTGCCAAAAAATCCGTCTATGGATACGTCAGCATTGACTCTATCGCAGGTCCGAGCGAGATTCTGGTACTGGCAGATGATACGGCAAATCCCCGTTATGTAGCGGCTGATCTGCTCTCCCAGGCGGAACATGATGAGATGGCCAGCGCTATTCTGGTAACAACCAGCATGGATCTTGCTGAGAAAGTATCTGCCCAGGTAGATGAATTTGTTCAGGAACTTTCCAGAGGACAGATTATTCAGAAGTCTCTGGATAATTACGGACACATTCTGGTAGCGGAAACGCTGCAGGATGCCATTGACGCGGCAAATGAAATCGCATCGGAACACCTGGAGATTATGACTGCAAATCCTTTCGATGTGATGACACGCATCCGGAACGCAGGAGCCATCTTTATCGGCGAATATTCCAGCGAGCCTCTGGGCGATTATTTTGCCGGACCCAACCATGTGCTTCCGACAAACGGCACTGCAAAATTTTTCTCTCCCCTTTCAGTGGACGATTTTATCAAGAAATCAAGCATTATTTCTTACTCAAGAGAGGCGCTTGAGGCTATCCACGGAGATATTGAAACATTTGCAGAAGCAGAGCATCTGACCGCTCATGCAAATTCCATCCGGGTCCGTTTCCCGGAAAAGTAGAAGGAGGTGCCGGCATGGAAAAAAGAACTGCAGTCTGCACAAGAAAAACAAAAGAAACAGAGATCGGGCTGACTCTCTGTCTGGATGGAAGCGGCAGCAATCAGATTGACACAGGAATCCCTTTTTTTGACCATATGCTGGATGGATTTGCCCGTCACGGTCTGTTTGACTTAACGGTAACAGTAAAAGGAGATCTGGAAGTAGACTGCCATCACACAGTAGAAGATACAGGAATTGTGCTGGGGCAGGCTATCGCCAAGGCACTGGGGGATAAAGCCGGAATTAAACGCTATGGGTACTTTATTCTCCCTATGGACGAAACGCTGGCGCTGTGTGCGACAGATCTGTCAGGAAGACCTTTTTTCAGATATGATGCTGAATTTACAGTTCCCAGAATCGGCGGCCTGGACACAGAAATGATACGGGATTTTTTCTATGCGGTTTCCTACAGCGCTTCTATGAATCTGCATCTGAAGATTCTGGACGGCGGCAATAATCATCATATGGCCGAGGCTTTGTTCAAGGCCTTTGGAAAAGCCCTTGACATGGCCTCTGCAAAGGAACCCAGGATAAAAGAAGTGTGGTCTACAAAAGGAACATTATAGTCTTATACCACAGACGCATGAAGCCGGCCGCACAATAGAGAAGGAGAAATATCAATGAGTTATAAACGACTGACTCCGTGCATTTTTATTGACGGAGGAAAAGCAGTAAAATGGTTTGACGATAGCACGGTTCTGTCCAATGATGTCGTCGGACTGGCCAAACAGTACAGCGACCGGGGTGCCGATGAACTGATTGTCTTTGATTTATCGGACTCGGACGAAGAACACGATGAGGCCATCGATCTGATAAAAAAGATCAATCGGGTAATCAGTATCCCCATGATCGCAGGAGGAAATATCCGCAGGACAGAAGATGTAAAGAAAATTTTGTATGCAGGAGCAAAAAGAGCGATTCTGAATTTTTCCAAACCTCTTTCCATTGATCTGATCGAAGAGGTGTCAAAGCGCTTCGGCAAAGAGCGGATTGCCGTATCCCTGAATGATTTTGACGCTCTTTTTAAACAGCAGCACCTGATCGAAGAATTCAGTACGGAAATCGTGTTTATGCACAGACTTGATCTGGCCTCTGTTATGAATATAACAGAACTTCCCTGTGTCGTTCTGACCGATACCATGGAACAGAGCGAAATTCTTCGGATCTTAAAGTGCAGCGGAGTAAAAGGCGTATCCGGAATGTTCGTAAGCAGTCTGAATATGGATTTCAATGAATTCAAAGAAATCTGTGCCGACGCGGGCATCCAGATGACGTCCTTTGAAAGCATGATGGATTTCAGTGAATTCAAGCTGAACTCCGATGGGCTGATTCCGGTTATTGTTCAGGACTTCAAAACGAATGAAGTGCTTATGATGGCTTATATGAACGAGGAAGCCTTTGATAATACGGTAAAAACCGGCCGTATGACTTATTTCAGCCGGAGCAGACAGTGCCAGTGGGTAAAAGGGGAAACATCCGGACATTTCCAGTATGTCAAATCCCTTTCCATTGACTGTGATAAAGACACGCTTCTGGCGAAAGTGGATCAGGTGGGAGCCGCCTGTCACACCGGAAACCGTTCCTGCTTCTATACCACAATTGTAGGGGCGGATTATGACGCGAAAAATCCTCTCCAGGTATTTGAATCCGTGTACAGCACAATTGAAGACCGGAGAATTCATCCCAAGGAAGGATCTTACACGAATTATCTCTTTGAAAAAGGAATTGATAAAATTCTGAAGAAAGTAGGAGAGGAGGCAACCGAAATCGTTATTGCCGCCAAAAATCCGAATCCGGAGGAAATTAAATACGAGATTTCCGACTTCCTCTACCATGCAATGGTACTTATGGTAGAGCGGGGCGTGACCTGGGAAGACATTACAAACGAGCTGGCGGACCGCTGATACAGAACAGGCTTAATGCAGACGGCGTTTTTACAGTTTCCTTTTCCCTGCCGGAAATGGACATATCCCCGGGATCCGGTTCATAGAATAGCACAAACAGGATTTCTATGGTGATTTTTCTATGAATAATTCGGAAGAACGCAGAAGGGAGCTGCTTCGGCAGACCAGGAAGCTTTATGAAGAAAAAAAGGATATCCCTGCCGTTCATCCCAGATACGGCAGAATATACCAGGATCTCTATAAAGATCCGGAAAAACCGGCGACACACTCCGGCGGAAGCTTCTACATACGGCTTGCCATCGGCATTCTCTGCTTTGTATGTTTTGTCTACATGGATCAGAGTAAAGCAAAAGTGGCGGATGTGGACAGCAGGGCAATCGTCAATCAGATTGAAAAAAATATGGATGCCGATACAATCCGGGAAGTGTGGAAAGCGCTGTAAGACCTGGGGATACAGCCCCTGCCGGGAAACAGAATAAAGAAATGTAAAAAACCGGATGCAGACCGAAAATGTATCCGGTTTTTTATGTCTGTAACAGAAAGACAACGCCTGATACAGCTTTGTTTTTCCTCTCCGAAGCCGGAACAGTGCTGAATAACACTTTGACAGATCAAAAAGCATATAGTACAATTTATAAACGATAACCGGATATTCCTGTAAATCAGGCGGCTCAGACGCCATTCCAGATAACCGGCTGATGATATGAATTCATAAAATGAAAAGGTGTTATATAAAATGAGAAAACTTGCTTTAAGCGATGAGATTCTGATGCAGATTGAAAAGCCTGCCCGGTATATCGGGGGCGAAGTAAATTCGGTAATGAAAGAGAAAGAAAAGACAGACATCCGGTTTGCCATGTGTTTTCCGGACGTCTACGAAATCGGTATGTCCCACCTGGGAATCCAGATTCTCTATGATATGTTCAACCGGCGGGAAGATACATGGTGTGAACGTGTCTATTCCCCCTGGACTGACCTGGACAAAGTACTGCGGGAGAAAGGTATTCCGCTTTTTACCCTGGAATCCCAGGATCCGGTGCGGGATTTTGATTTTCTCGGCATAACCATTCAGTTCGAGATGTGTTATACAAATATTCTCCAGATTCTGGATCTGAGTCAGATTCCGCTTCATGCTTCTGACCGTACCGAAAAAGACCCGTTCGTAATCGGCGGAGGTCCATGCACCTATAATCCGGAGCCTCTGGCAGACTTTTTTGATATCTTTTATATCGGAGAAGGCGAGACCGTTTATGATGAGCTCCTGGATGCATATAAAATCTGGAAAAAGTCCGGAAAGAGCCGGAAAGCTTTCCTCGAAACAGCGGCACAGATCGAAGGCCTCTATGTGCCCGCCTTTTATGACCCTGAGTACAATACAGACGGTACCCTGAAGTCATTTGTCCCGAACAACATAAATGCACCGGCCACTGTGAAAAAACAGGTTGTCATGGATGTGACAGACGCTTCCTATCCAATGAATCCTGTTGTGCCCTTTATCAAGGCAACCCAGGACCGGGTTGTTCTGGAAATCCAGAGAGGATGTATCCGGGGCTGCCGTTTCTGCCAGGCAGGAATGATTTACCGCCCTACAAGAGAAAGAAATGTAGAAAAATTAAAAGAATACGCCCGTACTATGCTGAAAAACACCGGACATGAGGAGATTTCCCTCAGTTCTCTGAGTTCCAGCGACTATTCGGATCTGAAAGAACTGGTAACCTTTCTGATTGATGAATTCAAGGGAAAAGGAATAAATATTTCCCTGCCTTCCCTGCGGATTGATGCATTTTCTCTGGATGTAATGAGCAAAGTCCAGGATATCCGGAAAAGCAGTCTTACTTTTGCGCCGGAAGCCGGTTCCCAGCGTATGAGAAATGTAATCAATAAAGGGCTCACGGAAGAAGATATTCTCTCAGGGGCCGGACAGGCTTTCGAGGGCGGCTGGACAAAAGTCAAACTATATTTCATGCTCGGGCTGCCTACTGAGACAGAAGAAGATATGCGGGAGATTGCAAGACTTTCCGATCGTGTCGCACGCAGATATTATGAGATCCCAAAAGACCAGAGAAACGGGAAATGCCAGATCACGGCAAGCTCGTCTTTCTTTGTGCCCAAGCCCTTTACACCCTTTCAGTGGGCTTCCATGTGTACTGCCGAGGAATATATGCGAAGAGCAGAGATTGTAAAAGACGAATTTCATGCGCAGCTCAATCGGAAAAGTCTGAAATACAACTGGCACGACGCCCAGGTTACAGTACTGGAAGGGGTCATGGCCCGGGGCGACCGTAAAATAGGAAAAGTTGTGGAAGAGGCATACCGGCTGGGATGTCTGTTTGACTCCTGGACGGAAAGCTTTCACAATGACCTGTGGATGCAGGCTTTTGAAAATACAGGTATTGATCCTGCCTTTTATAACCTGAGGGAAAGAGGAGAGGATGAACTTTTCCCATGGGATTTTATCGATACCGGCGTAACCAGAAAATTTTTGCGCAGAGAGTGGGAGAATGCCATGAAAGAAAGCGTAACTCCCAACTGCCGGCAGCAGTGTTCCGGCTGCGGCGCCGCGCGTTTCGGAGGAGGTGTCTGCTATGAAGGCAAGAATTAAATTCAGGAAATACGGTGCTCTGCGGTTTATCGGCCATCTGGATGTTATGCGTTTTTTCCAGAAGGTAATGAGAAGAGCCGATATTCCCATCGCCTTCACCGGAGGCTACAGTCCCCATATGATTATGTCTTTTGCCAGTCCCCTGGGAATCGGTCTGAGCAGTGACGGGGAATACTTTGATATTGAGCTTACAGCTCCCATCAGCAGCAGCGATGCAGTACGAAGAATGAACGAAGCCTGTGTGGAAGGCATAGAAGTTGTAAGTTTCCGGCAGATTTCAGAAGAAAAGAAAATGACAGGCATGACCATCCTGGCCGCCGCTGACTATCTGGTACAGCCCCGCCGGTGCGGCTTTCTTCCGGAAGACTGGACTGCCCGCTTCGAGGCATTTCTTGCCCGGCCGGAAATCCGGATTGTCAAGCAGACGAAACGAAGCGAAAAGGAAGTAGATATTCGTCCCATGATCTATAACTGGTCTGTCCAGGATGACGCAGTTTATCTGCAGCTGGCGGCGGGCAGCGCCCAGAATCTGAAACCGGATCTGGTGATGGATGCGTTCTGCCGGTATCTGGATTCTGATACAGCCACATCAGAGATATCTGCCGGTCCGGAAGATTTTTGCTATCACCGCCTTGAACTGTATGCGGACGCGGGAACAGATACAGAGAAAAAACTGGTTACACTGGAATCTCTTGGAACAGAAATTGCGTAATAAAGCCATAAATTTCTATACATTACACATAACTTTCTGCCGGAGAAAGAGAAAAGGGAAATGAGGACGGGAAATGAAACGAAAGATATTGATTGAAAAGACGGAAGGACAGATACGGACCTTTTTTCTGGAGGACGGAGATATCGTTGAGATTCACTGCGCTGATACGGACGGGGACCGGGCGGGCAGCCACCGCTTAGGTGATATCTACATCGGAAAAGTAAAAAATATTGTTCCAAATATCGGCGCCGCTTTCGTTGAAATAGAAAACGGAACCAGCTGCTACTATGATATGAAAGACGTCTCCCAGGCCCTTTTTACAAATAAAATCGGGAAAAAATCGCTCTGTATCGGTGACGAGCTTGTCGTTCAGATCAGCAAAGAGGCCGTTAAAACAAAGGCGCCTACCGTAACCGGGAATATCAGTTTTACCGGGAGATATGCTGTACTGACCCACGGAAACACAAGAATCGGCGTATCTTCCAAACTGCCGAAAAGCCTGCGGGATGATTATAAAGAAAAGCTGCGTGAATACCAGAATGACAGCTTTGGCATCATTGTCCGGACTAATGCAAAAGATGCTCCCTTCCAGGACGTGCTGAATGAGATTGAAACACTCCGCAGTGAATATCAGCATATTGCCGCCATTGCTCCCACAAGGACCTGCTTTTCCTGTCTCAAGTCAGCGCCGCCTTCTTACATATCGGATCTGAAAAATGTCTATATGGAAGGCATGGAAGAGATTCTGGTTGGAGACAAGGAATTGTATACACGCATACATTCTTTTTTTGATATGGAAATGCCGGAAAAAAGCAGCCTTCTCCGTCCGTACGACGACACTGGTTTCCCTCTCGGAAAGCTGTACAGCACGGAGACTGCTCTGGAAAAAGCTCTGAGGGAAAAGGCCTGGCTAAAAACCGGAGGTTACCTTATCATACAGCCTACGGAAGCTCTTACTGTAATTGATGTAAATTCAGGAAAGAGCATTAGCGGAAAAGGAAAGAATGAAGAAGGAATCCTGAAGATCAATCTGGAGGCTGCCAGAGAAGCTGCCCGGCAGATCCGTCTCAGAAACCTCTCCGGCATAATCATTATTGATTTTATTAATATGGACGCAGAGGAAAATGTCGAATGCCTCATGCGGGAATTCCGCGCCTGTCTTGCAAAAGACCCGATCCAGACAACACTGGTGGATATTACACCGCTCAATCTGGTAGAAGTAACACGGAAAAAAGTTCATAAACCGCTGTATGAGCAGGTAAACAAGAAAATCGCTCATCAAAGCGGTATGCAGAATACTTTAGCGGATTGATCTTAGCCAACAAGCCATCCGGATGCCACAGTATCCGGATGGCTCTTTTATATTTATTTTTCTGTTTTCTTTAGTTTTTCTTTATTTTTTTCAGAATTTATTCTTTGGTTTTTCATTTTATTCTATTAATAACAAAATACATGGTTTTATAATATCTGTTTTAGCAGGGAGGTGGACAAACATGTTTATAAGGACTACTGTCGCGCAAATTCGTTTTTTGCTAAAACGAAACAGCGCAATCCTAACTTTTTTTATTCTTTTGGCAATGGTACTTTTTAATTTTATTTCAAACGTGGTTGCCTTTCAGAGGAAAGATGTGGTTGAAATGTATCACCCGATGAAGCTTCTTCTGCTCAGCTGGAATCAGACTTATCTGACGCCGGACCGGACGCTGAATTTTATCCAGCTGTATCCTCTTCTGGTCGTATGTCCGGCAGGCTTTGCACTGGCTTCGGAACGGCAGACCGGCGAGGATATTCTGCTGGCGGCAAAGCTGGGGAATATCCGGTATCGTTTCAGTAAGATACTGGCTGCATTTGCAGTAACAATGATCGTTTTTACGATTCCGTTTCTCATCGAGATTATTCTGAACTGTCTGGCTTTTCCGCTGTCTGCAGCAGGAGATCTGATGAATCTGAACTGCTATCAGGAGGAATATTTCCGAATGACGGAAAGCTATCTGTTTACAGGATTGTATCAGGTTTCACCGTACATATATGCTGTGGTTCTCACACTTTTATTTGGCATACTTTCCGGCATCCTGGGAGCTTTTACAGCATCTATTTCATCCCTGTTCTACATGAAGTTCCGGATTTTGCTGTTTCTTCCTGTATTTGTACTTCTGAATGTTACCATTATGATATCGGACTGGTTCCATATGCAGAATTCTTCTGTTTCGGCCGCCTGGTACAGTTATTTTCTGCTGTTTGTTGACAGTAAAACACTATATGGACCGGTATTTGCTCTCGTCGTCCTTCTGCTTATCCTCCTGACTGCAGCGGGAACATATATAGGAGGGAGAAAAGATTGCGTACGATAAACAGCCGTATTGCAGTCTCCGCAGCAACAGGTATATCAGGCGGAATCTATCTTGCTGTGATGTATATGCAGCCTACAGTACTGGGAAATATCGGATTGTCAGATCTGGTCATGCGTCTGAGCGGAAGCAGGGCGCCGGGGTTTCCGCTCACCCCTGTAATTTCAGAGCTGCTGTCGCTTACGCTTGTACTGGTTCCCTGTTATGTATTTCAGATTTATATGGGAATCGAGGTTTACCGCAGTTTCTGTACGGCAAGCATTTATGTCTTCTCCCGTACACCCGGACGGATGCGCTGGTATCTGGGAGAGATAACCAGTCTGGCCGGTGCTGCACTGCTGTTCCAGGTTATTCTTGTAGTGTCTGCGTCAGCAGCGGCCGCGCTGATGCATCCGTTTTATATAGATAAGGCTGGTGTGGTTCTGGCTGTGTATCATATTATTCTTTATACATTCTGGCTGTTTGCTATGTCCCTTATCATCAATCTGCTTGCTGTTTATCTGGGAAGCAACGCTGCATTCTTTGTTGTCTGCGGTGCGCAGCTGGTTTTCACATCGCTTTTGATTTTTATTAATATGTTTGAAGAAAACAGGCCTTTGGTAACACGATTTCTTAATCTGAATCCTATGGCTCATCTGGTAATCGGATGGCACAGCAGTGTTTTCCCAATGCTTGACAAAACTGTTCAGGCGCCTTATGAAAGACTTTATTTCGCTGTTTCCTTTCTGGTAACAGCAGGAACTGCTCTGGCGGCTGCTGTGGCAGGGGCCTTTATCGTAAAACATCATGATTTTTTAACAGCTGATCCCGAGGGAGGTGTGTAGTGTGAAATTAATTGCAGAAAATATCAGTAAAACAATCAGAGGGAAAAAGATCTTATCAGAAATCAGCCTTGAGTTAGAAGGCGGGAAAATCTACGGATTTACAGGTCCTAACGGTTCCGGAAAGACCATGCTGTTCCGTGCATTATCCGGTCTGATGTCTGTTGATTCCGGGATAATCCGCTGGAACGGCGGAGTCCTTCGACGGGATTTTTCCGTTCTGCCCAGTCTGGGAATTATTCTTGAAAATGTCAGCCTGTATTCAAATCTGACTGGTTTTCAGAATCTGAAATATCTGGCCGACATCAAAGGGAAAATTCATAATAAAGAAATACGGGAAGCTCTGAAACGGGTCGGTCTGGATCCGGACGACAGAAGAACGTACCGGAAGTATTCTCTCGGCATGAAGCAGAGGCTTGCCATTGCACAGGCCGTAATGGAAAAACCGGATGTCATTATGCTGGACGAACCGACAAATGGACTGGATGATGAAGGCGTCGAAATTGTCCGCCGGCTGATTCTGGAGGAGAAAGAAAGGGGCGCTCTGATCCTGCTTGCAAGTCATAACAGCAGCGATATCAGCCTCCTGACGGACCTTGTATACCGGATCGACAATGGCACACTGCGTGAAGTGCACAGAAAGGGGGAGATAAGATGAAAATGCGGATATTAACGGCAGCTACAGCAGTCATTCTTATAGGAGCTGCAGTGTTTGGCCTGGTAAAACGTCAGACCTACACTGATCTGTGCAGGGAAGAAAATTATCTTGACAGGCTGTATGTTGCTGAGGCCATATCCCCCCTTACAGAAAACAGCTGCAGCGATCTTGAACAGGAACTTCCGGGTGTTCCCTATATCCTGCGTGTATCCCCGGCCGGCGAGTTTGAGAATCTTTTTGCGACAAGCCGTCAGAAAGTACAGGTAGAAGAGGTTTATGCAGGAAACGGGCTGCAGAAAGGGGATGAAATATATCTGACTTCCAGTCAGTGGAGAATTGTTATTGAGCTTCAGCCTTCGGCTCTGGAGTGTTCCTTTGTTAATATAATGAAAGAAGGAAAAGAGTATCTGGTATTTGTAACGGAAAAAGTAAAGACGAATTCTGAGACTCTGCCGGTATACAGACTTTACAGCAATTCCATGATTACACCGGTTTTCTGCTATGAAGATATGAAAAATGTAATAATCCCTGTAGGAGAAGGCCCGACCTATGTACCGTATTCCCAGGTGAAGGATAATGAATTCTTTTCAACGGATGAAGAAGGGCTGGAGGCCTGGAACAGCCTGAAACAGAAAATGCTGGCAGCCTATCCGGAATAGATGCTCTGATTAGAGTATCCATAATTTTCCTCCGGATACTATTATAATAAAAATACTGTTTAAAAAATATATAAGGCGGAATCCACTATAAAATGAGCAGAGCAGTCCGGTTCCCCATTCCGGATTCGCTGAAAATAACTATATTTTGCCGGAAATTATCATTTACAACCCGCTCTCCAGGCGTTATAATATGGTTTCGAAAGTATGTCGGGAAGCTGTATTTTCCGGACATAAGCCGGAAAACTATACGGTATAGAATAATGAATGATAATTTTACATTGGAGGAAGATGGAAGATGAAGAAAGTAGTAAAATTCGGCGGAAGCTCCCTTGCCAGTGCTGAACAGTTTAAAAAGGTCGGGGATATTATCCGGAAGGATCCGTCCAGAAGATATGTGGTTCCCTCTGCGCCCGGAAAACGTTTTTCTGACGATACAAAGGTGACGGATATGCTGTACAGCTGTTATGCCGCAGCAGTGAAAGAGAAGAAGTTCACAGACCTTCTTAATAAAATTAAAGAAAGATACCAGGAAATTATTGACGGGCTGGGGCTTGACTTTTCCCTGGATGATGACTTTGATACAATCCGCATTAATTTCAGTAAAAAGATCGGACGGGATTATGCGGCTTCCCGGGGGGAATATCTGAACGGAAAGGTTATGGCTGCTTACTTAGGCTTCGAATTCGTAGATGCGGCAGAAGTCATCCGTTTCAATGATGACGGTACATTCAATGACGTTCTTACAAACGAACTGCTTTCAGCCAGACTGGCGGATATGGAAAACGCAGTTATCCCCGGATTTTACGGAGCAAAAGAAGACGGAACTGTCGTTACTTTCTCCAGAGGAGGATCTGACGTCAGCGGATCACTTGTAGCTCTGGCTGTAAATGCAGATCTGTATGAAAACTGGACAGATGTATCCGGCTTTCTGATCGCCGATCCGAGAATAGTAAAAAATCCGAAATCCATCGAGACGATCACTTATAAAGAACTTCGGGAGCTGTCCTACATGGGAGCCAGCGTTCTCCATGAAGACGCGATTTTCCCTGTAAGGAAAGCCGGTATTCCGATTAACATTAAAAATACAAATGCTCCTCAGGATAAAGGTACTCTGATTGTTGAAGGCACATGCCGCCAGTCGAAATATACCATTACCGGAATCGCAGGCACAGACGGATTCGTTTCCATTACAATTGAAAAGGCCATGATGAACTCAGAGATCGGATTCTGCCGTAAAGTACTGCAGGTATTTGAAGAGAACAATGTGTCCATAGAGCATATGCCTTCCGGTATTGATACAATGACAATCTTCGTACACAAAGATGTCTTTGAGGAAAAAGAGCAGAAGATTCTTGCAGAAATCCACAAAGCGGTAAATCCGGATCATATTGAGCTGGAATCCGATCTGGCGCTGATCGCGATTGTAGGCCGGGGCATGAAGTCCACAAGAGGGACAGCCGGAAGAATCTTCTCCGCCCTTGCTCACGCACATATTAATGTAAAAATGATTGACCAGGGCTCCAGCGAGCTTAATATTATCGTAGGCGTGCGCCACGATGACTTCAAAAATGCAATCCGGGCTCTCTATGAAATCTTTGTTGTAACACAGATTTAACCGGTAGGCAGCTGTCCGTCTGATGAAGTGCAGGCAGCGAAGCGGATTGCGGATCTCCTCCTGACAGCGAGGAAACCGAAATACACAACGGAAGAAAGGCGGCGGACAGTTTCATATGAATATTCTGTTCTTTTTAAAGCCAAAAAGCGAAACAGCATATATCTATGACTCCAGCACCCTCAGACAGGCGCTGGAGTCCATGGAATATCATAAATATGCATCCATTCCCCTGCTGAACCGGCAGGGGGAATACGTAGGTACAATTACAGAAGGCGATATTCTCTGGGGAATCAAACGGTATACACATCTTAATCTGAAAGAAGCGGAAAATATTTTTATTAAAGATTTTCCAAGGAAGGCAGATTATGCCGCAGTATCAGCCGGCTCTGACATGGAAGATCTGATCCGGAAAGCAATGAACCAGAATTTTGTACCGGTTGTAGATGACGGCGGAAAATATATCGGGATTATCACACGCCGAAGTATTATTGAATACTGCTATGAAAAGCTGAAAAAAATAGACGAAAACTCTTGACTGAATAAAAAGCAGTATGCTATACTACAACAGTATGCCGCACAATGAGGTTTTAAGTTCCGCCTGACCGGCGGACACCGTAATTGGCGAGTAATGATAATAGGAGGTGCCATATGTACGCGATTATAGCAACAGGTGGTAAACAGTACAAAGTAGCCGAAGGCGATATCATTAAAGTAGA
>USFD01000013.1 GCA_900553885.1 uncultured Ruminococcus sp. | reverse complement strand
CGGTCTGGAATGGATCGGTTGGCTGCGGTGATTGAAGCAAAGACAGGAACCAGCCCATACGTGCCGGGAGCTCTGTACCTGTTTTGCGGAAGAAGGCTGGACAGGATCAAGGGGTTGGTCTGGGAAGGGGACGGCTGGCTCCTATTGTACAAAAGATTATCTGAAAGTCAATTCCAGTGGCCGCGTAATGCGGAAGAAGTGCAGGCGCTGACACAGCAGCAGTTCCGTTGGCTGATGGAAGGGCTTACTGTTACTCCGAAGAAAGCGGTCAAACCCGTAAAGCCACCGGAATACACCGGATAGCCTTTGTGCAGAACAGAGAAATTTTCAGCAGGGGAACAGCTGCGGATCTCCTGCCTGCAGGGGCAGCCTGCGCCTGATAAAGCACCGTCATTTTGCCGGAACTCTTATCCGTCCAGATTCGCCAGAAATGCAGGATTATGTTAAAATATAAAAAGCAAAAACATGAAGGAGGGAAGCGGATCATGGCTTCAAACTATACAGAAGAACAACTGAAAAATCTGGATAAGGAGACCATAATCCGTTTATTCCTTGCGCAGAAAGAACAGCTGGAAAACCTTGACCATACGCTCCAACTCGTACTGGAACAGCTGGCGGACCTGAAGAGACACCGTTTTGGGAGAAGTACAGAACGCCATGAAACAGATGGGCAGATTCTGTTTATGGAGATTGACGGGAATATCGTATTTTTTAATGAGGCGGAAGCTGTTGCTGCTGATACCGAAGAGGGGCAGGATGGGGAGGCGGCCATCATGAATGCCAAATATGTCAATGCGGTTCCCCTTTACCGGCAGGCGCAGGAGTTTGCGCGGTATGGGCTGAACATCTCCCGGCAGAACATGGCAAACTGGACCATCCAGTGTGCGGACCGGTATCTTGCAATCTTTTATGATTACCTGCATGAGAGGTTATATGACTACCACGTGCTGCAGGCAGACGAGACCCCTGTGCTTGTGGATAAGAATGGAAGGGATACCGGGAGCAAGAGTTACATGTGGGTTTACCGCACCGGACAAATGTATGGGGATTGCCCGATCATCCTGTATAAGTACCAGAAGACGCGCAATGCAAGCCATCCGAGGGAATTCCTGCGGGATTTCAGCGGTGTTTGTGTTACGGACGGTTACCAGGTATACCACACGATCGAAAATGAGCGTGGGGACCTGAAGGTCGCAGGATGCTGGAGCCATGCGAGACGCCGCTTTGACGATGCGGTAAAAGCATTGCCGAAAGAAAAACAGAAAGAAAGCCTTGCGTACCTCGTCCTTTCCATGATACAGGCGATTTTCAGGGAAGAAAAGATCCTGAAAGAACTGCCGGTAAAAGAACGCGAAAAACGCAGACAGGTCAGCGTCCGCCCATTGGTGGAGGCCTATTTTGAGTGGCTGAAAGAGAATATCTGCCGCATCCCCAAAAAAGGCAAGACCTGGGAAGGTTTCCAGTACAGCCTGAACCAGGAAAAATACCTGAAAGTATTTCTGGATGATGGAGAAGTGCCGATGCATAACAGCGCAGCGGAGCAGTCGATCCGCGGATTCTGCATCGGGAAGAAGAATTGGGTAATGATTGATACGGTTGCAGGAGCAAAATCCAGTGCGATCATTTACAATATAGCAGAGACAGCAAAAGCGAATAACCTGAAGCCTTATGAATACTTCGAATATCTCCTGACGGAAATCCCGAAGCATATAGATGATAAGGATTATAGTTTTTGCGAAGATCTGCTGCCCTGGTCACCGGCTTTGCCGGAGAGATGCCGCAAGCATACAGGAAGCAGTCAGCCCTCTTGAGAACAATATTTAATTTTCAAAGAATGTTTTCCTAACTGAGAGCATTGTCGCATAAACGGTAGAAAACTGCAAGGTACGCACTATCTACCGTTTACCCCATTTCAAATGGGGTTTAATTTTTACAGCTCCGCTGCGTTATGCTGGTTCTGCCCCTTGGGCGGGTTTCACAGATACCATTCATGCTGGCTGCCTCCTTTCAGGAGGCCACTTATCCTTCGAGTTTATCATTTTCTTCCTGGTTTCGAATATATTCCCGAATCGTTTCCTCGTTCACATTGCCGACTGTTGTAACGTAATATCCTCTTGCCCAGAAATGCTTATCTCCTCGTTTTGCTCGAAACTCTGGATGTCTGTCAAACAACATCAGCGCACTTTTACCTTTCAAGTACGACATGAAATCTGATACACTCATCTTAGGTGGTATTGCTACATACATATGTACATGATCTTTACAAACCTTTCCCTCAAGTATCTGTACTTGTTTCATCTCGCACAGTTTTTTTAACCTCTACAACATCCCTCTTGACCTCTCCATACATTACTTTTCTACGATATTTCGGAATAAAAACAATATGGTACGTGCAATTCCAACGCGTATGTTGTATACTTTGATTATCCACTTGTGGATACCTCCTTGCGATAGTAGTAATGACCTGCGAAACCTTTACTATTATATCACGGGGAGGTTTTTTACTTCTAGGGCTTTGGGCAACGCTTCCGCTTGCCCTAGTCCCCCAGCGCCGCTGGGGGATTTATATCAGATAGTCATTAACTATGATAACCGGAATCTTCTCGAATAATAATTCTTCTCGGATAATCGGTGTAGCCACAGACAATGTAGATCTTCTCAAGTCCGGAGATGTCACCTAACATGAGAGCTCCTGAAGCAGGTGGAATGTCCTGGTGAGCAGAACAGGATCTGCATCATTGCTGATCCGGACCGTGATGTTCTTCATAGCAACTTCAATCGTATGCGAATTGTCAAGGTACGGGTTCTGCATCTGTGATGCTGTATGCTGCTCCGGAATGTGATCTGGAACAATGTCAATGGGGACCACGTCCTGTTTTGGGCGGGGGACCTCAAGATGACCATAATTCGCTGCCGGGATCTGATCCGCTGCCGCTTTCCGGCAGCGGCTGACCCAGTTGTAAAAGGTGCTTACTGCAATGTCGTTTTCACGGCACCAGTCAGCATCTGTCATGCCGCTCTGGCGGCATTCATTGATAAGCCGAATCTGTTCCGCCATCGGAACACGGGCTTTGCGAGTACCTGCCATAACCTATCCTCCATAATTGTAGTGAAATAGTCTAAATATCTATCGACTACAATTATAGGTAAAGCTTGAGGATCAGGAAATCCGCAGGAATATTTGGCGCTTACGTTTGAATTGATAGTACGGAGAAGATAGAGTATATTATTTTGTAGATTTTTATTTATTGTATAAATAACTTTTATATCAAGAGCCAGGTCTCGCACGGACCTGGCTCGTATTTTTATTTGCCTAGTAAGGGCGCAATTTAATGGGTGTAAGTCTGCAAAGCGTTCTGATAGTGGGAAACTTAGAGCTAATTTATAAAACAATTATGCCATTTAATCGATTACATGCATTTATTCGGGCGATCACATGGAAACTCAAAGGTTACGTAGTTTTTCTTTGACACTTTCCAAAGCCCAATGATTGCTTGGTAAAAATAGGGCTCTTATATGATAAGCGCGCTGATAAAATAATTGTGCCTGCGAAGGATCAGAGTATTCAAGATACACATCACCTAATTCTTCTAGTATTTTCGAGAGACGAGGGTGATTTTTTCTGTAAGCAATTTCGATGATATTAATGGAATGTAAAAATAATTCAATTGCTTCAGAATATTCTTTTTTTCTTCGTAATATTCTTGCTTTTGCAAGATAAGCTTCTGCTGTATCGATAGTGTTCTCTCCTGTTGTAACAACATCAATTTTTATTGCCCTTTCTGCAAGATCTAATGCATAATCTAAATCCTTGAAATCATCTAGACAGCAAAGACTAGATACTACTCTACAATAAGAAGTTGCTGTAAAAATATGCTTCTCGTTTAGACGTCTAATACGAATCTCCATCGCATCATTTTGGTCTGTCAACGCTTTCTCAAACATTCCGAGAGCTTGATAAATTAATCCTCGAATGCTTTTAGATTGTGCAACGTCCAATTCATGTTTTCCAATATCTGCATCACTTTTATGGAAAATTATTTCTCGAATTTGTATACCATAATTGATGAAGGTCAGTGCTTTTTTATATTCGAATAGATGAAAATAAAGCAAAGCGAGATTATTATAGGACCATGCAGTTATTTCATGCTCAGGTCCATATATACGAAGTCTAATGTCAAATGCCCGCTTGGCATTTGACAGAGCTTTCCAATACTGTCCAATCTCCTGATAATAAAAGGCAATGTGTGCATAGCACTCTGCCCGCTCAAACGATATAGGTAAATAGAATTGTTTCCGTATCTTTAAGCATTTTTTATGAAACTTGTACGCCAATTCTACATTTCCGAGTTCTTGATATTGCGCTCCTATTTTCTTGAAACATTCAGCAACGTCCTTTTCATGGTTAGGAAAAGTTTTTAAAATACTTATCTGTTTCTCCAAAAAATATATACTAGATTTTAAATTTCCTTCATATAGATGGTAATCAGATATTTTGGATGTAAGAGATATTAATTGAAAAGCATGGCTTTTTTCAAAAGAAATAAAAGCCGCTTCTGCATGACTGATTAAATGGGTTATTTCTGCTGGTGAATTACTCCAATGCAATTCCTGAGATAGGTTTTCCAAGAGATAAGTGTATTTGATGACACTAGTTTTCCGGCATGCATATTGAATAGCAAATTTTACAGATGCATGCATGACTATGATATCATTCTCGCAATTTATCCATCCCTTTTTGATAATATTTGTTAGAGAATCAGGAACTGTTTGCTTACCAAGGATATGGATCAGGCTTGTAATAGGAAAATCTGTTGGTGAAAAAAGCGATAAGATGTAAAGTAATTCTTTTTCTTTGGATGGTAAACCCATAATAGAAAATAGTTTTCCAATATGCTTGGAAATAGAGGTATCCATGGTTTCGTTGTCCCAATCTGTTGTAATTTTTTCTGTAAAGACAGAAAGATCAAAATGGTTTTTGACCAGTTGCTGATAAGCAGAGATTATTTTAATTTTTCCAGTATTAAATGATTTAGCCATTAATTCAATTGTCATAGCATGAAAACCGCAGAGATTTAAGAGGGCAGGCAGTATATCTGATATTTCATGATCTCTTCCTGCATAATGATATGTATAATACCATAGGAAAAGTTCTTCTGCTGCACTTGGTACAAGCAAACCCAGAGAATAGATATTTTTCTCCATCATTTTAAGACGAGAAGTGACTATTACATAACAGCGCAACTGCGTTAGAGTGCTAAGCTTTAGATCAGATGAAGGTAAACGATCAACATTGTCAATTATAAGCAAAACATTTTTCTTTTCCGCCAAAGAGTTTATTTTTCGGAGAATATATCTATATTTTTCTTCCCGGGTCGCGTTCGTAGAAGGAATCCAATCTGGGGGGAAGGCATGAATAAAAGAATCCATGAGATTGTTGCTGTAGTTGAGCCATGCTATGTGGTCAAATTTAATGGGAGTAGTCTGCTTTTCTGCAGCTCTGTATATGTATTTGCATAAACGGGTCTTTCCAATACCTCCTATTCCGTTTACAACAATTAACAGTTTTTCTTTTTCTAGGCGTCGTAATATCTTCTCAATATCATTTTCACGTCCGAAACAAGATAAGTTTATATCGATAGGAGGCAGTGTCAAATGGTAATCATACTGATCCGTTGAATAGCCTACATCTATATTCAATTCTTTTTTGGCTATATCATTTATAATCCCCATTGTTTTCTCCTTTCATGAACGAACTTCAAAGCCATATTTGTAAAAGAATTTTCCAACGTCACTAATTTTTGCAATAATATTAGGTATACCATCAACTTTTGCAGGAATACCTCCATAGTATTCAACTAACCCCAGTGAGTATAGTCTAGACAAAGACAATATATTAACTTTTTGATTCGATTCTATGGCTTTTTGCTGATAGACTATCTGCAATGTTTCTAAGTCGTAAATCGAAAAGGATTCTAAAATTTCGCTAAATATTTTAAAGTCCTCCCAATCAAATCTAATAGTTTCATTAATATATAATTTATAGAAACGAGCCAGTATAGAGGCTTTGACCGCTTCATTTTCGCGGTCTAAATAAATGAGCACTGATTCCATTTCTCGTTTAAGTTTGTCGGGATGGGTTTCTAAAAAAAGCCTATGTTCTTCCAGTTTGTCAGGATTAAGGCTTCCATTATTCATTTCAATAATAAAACGAATGGTTTTTTTTAGACAAAATAAATCTCGAATAGCAACAACTGTTTTTCCTGCTTGAACAAAAGATTTAACAATAGGCAAATCACGGAGCAGACCGTCATTTATAATTTGATCGATAGCAATTTCAGCATAGTCTACTCCTACATCGATCGCAGGGTTTAGTATTGATTGGCTCATTGATTCATATAAGGTCGAACCAGTACCTGCAAGAACATCTGGCGTTTTTTTAACAGACTGCACAAATGACTTCCCCCTTCATTTCTTTAAATTTTAACATAAGAAATAGGTAAATACAAACACTATGCCCAAGTTTCTCAGCAGGAATAATGATGACAGAGAATGGAGTGGAGAAGAAAAATGTTTGAGCATAGAATTGAGGAATTAAATGAAAAGAATGCAGAAGCCATGATGGAGAGATCAGATGAAAAGCGTACTTATACTGTTGACGAGATTCAGGACATTTTAAGTATCAGCCGTCCGACTGCTTACAATCTGGTAAAGAAGAATGTATTTCACAGCGTCCGGGTCGGCGGGCATATCCGAATTTCGAAGAAAAGCTTTGATGACTGGTTAGATCACCAGATGTAGATTTGTCAAGGATGTCGATCCGGAATTTGACAAACTTCAGAAAAGAATAAATGTCCAGTATTATGAAGTCAAGCCGCAGGGCTTGGCTTCATAATTACATAGGAAAAGGGGTGGTTCGATGGAACGAAAGAAAAGTATGTCTGTCCCGGAAATGGGAAGATTACTTGGTCTGGGTAAGACAGAAAGTTATTATCTGGTAAAAAAGAACTGGTTTAAAGTCGTAACTATAGGCGGAAAGATGCGTGTGATGGTCGACAGCTTTGAAGAATGGTATGCCGGGCAGACTCATTATAAAAAGAAAGATGCTGCTGATACTGCAGCGGAAAGGAGAGGATAGTACATGGCATCAATCGTAAAGCGAAAAAAGAAGTTTTCCGTGGTCTATACTTATACTGATGAAAACGGAGTGAAGCGCCAGAGATGGGAAACATTTGATACAAAAGCAGAAGCAAAAAAGCGGAAAACACAGGTGGAATTTCAGCAGAATACCGGAACTTTTATTCCGCCGGTGGCAAAAACGTTAAGTGAGCTTCTGGAAGAATATATGTCGATCTATGGAGTAAGCACATGGGCGATGTCTACATACGAAGGTAGAAAAAGCCTGATCAATCATTATATCAATCCTATTATCGGCGATATGAAACTGGAAGATATCACACCCCGTATCATGGATAAATATTACCGGGATCTGCTTTCTGTAAAAGCTGTTTCAAGCAAATACAGGCGGGCGAAAAATGAATTCCTTACACCTCACACAGTAAGAGAGATTCACAAGCTCCTGCGGAATGCGTTCAATCAGGCGGTTAAGTGGGAGCTGATGTCGCGCAATCCGGTAGAGCACGCAACACTTCCGAAAGAGGAAAAGACGGAGCGGAACATCTGGACAGCGGAGACACTGTTTAAAGCTTTGGATGTATGTGATGATGATATCTTATCTTTGGCATTGAACTTGGCTTTTTCCTGTTCCCTTCGTATGGGAGAAATGCTCGGACTGACATGGGACTGTATTGACATATCCCGGACAAGCATAGAGCAGGGACGGGCAAGCATTTTTGTCAATAAAGAGCTGCAGCGCGTCAACCGGGACGCTCTGGAAAAACTGGATGATAAAGGCGTGATTATGAAATTTCCTGCAGCACTGTCGAGTACAAGTACACGTCTGGTTTTGAAAGAGCCGAAAACAAAGACCAGTATCAGAAAAGTATTCCTGCCGAAAACAGTTGCTGAAATGCTGATCGCTCGTAAGAAAGAGATTGAAGAACTCAAAGAACTCTTTGGATCGGAGTTTACAGATTATCAGCTCGTATTCTGCTCCACAAACGGCAGACCGATGGAGGGGCAGGTGATCAACCGGGCACTGAATAAGCTGATTCAGGAACACGATCTACCGAAGATCGTATTCCATTCACTGCGGCACTCCAGTATCACTTATAAGCTGAAACTGAATGGCGGGGATATGAAATCAGTGCAGGGGGATTCCGGTCATGCTCAGGCAAAGATGGTAGCGGATGTGTACTCGCATATTATTGATGATGACCGGAGAATGAATGCACAGAGATTTGAAGAGACGTTCTATGCTCCGAAGAACGAGGATGCGGGGAAAGAACAGGAGAAAGCAGCGGATTCAGCGCAGGAGTCGGATCAGGAGCTTTTGATGAAGCTGTTGGCGAAGCCGGAGATGGCGGCGTTGTTGAAGACATTGTCAAAAGGGTTATAGCAACATAGGCAGAACTGTCCGGAGAGAATGGATGGTTCTGCCTGTTTTTTGCGTTTGTTTATAAAATGATTGAAGTAGGTGATACAGAAATTTTCTAGTATAGATTTATTTTTGATGTAGAGAAATACTCGAAGGTCCGTGATGAGCACCTATATAGCATAATTGATATTTATGATCTGGATATAAATCTGTGGAAGGCATGGGAAAACGGTGATAGAATTATTCTAGTAAGTAAGGCAGAGGAGAAAGATTATGGATATTTTGATTGGATTTGCTGTTGCTGCATTGAAAGCGGGGGTATCGGGAGTTGTAGGGAACGAAATCGTACAGGCTTTGGCTGATCAGGGGATTGATATTGGTTCAGATAAACTTAGTCAATATCTGGAAAAATCCCAGAAAGAATTAAGCCAAGTACTGTCGGATAAGAGTTTGATGAAAATGAATGTCCCAGAAGACTATATTGATTATATTAAAGAGGAGATTAAGGGACTGCTCAGACGTATTAGTATAGACGAAGATTTGTTTCGTAATTGCCACTATGATGCAAAAAGTCTGGCGGAAGCTCTATATAAAAAATACAAGGGACAGAAAAGAGATTTTGTTGAATGTGAAAGAGAGATTCAAAAAGTCTTATATGTCATGTCAGAGAAGGCTATTTTGTTGGAAAAGGGAAGAGACGGTTTTACTGCGGATATTCTGACAGATATTTTAAATAATCAAGAAGAGCAGATGGAACTGATTCGAAAGATTTGGAGTATTCTGGATGAAAGTATGAAAAATAGAACAACTTATCTGGAAAACGAACAGAAACAAGATCAGAATAAGAGACTGCCTGATCGGACTGAGGAATATCGTAGAAAGTGGACTGAAAATATGTTCCTAAATGACTTTGATGAGGACGACGAAGACGCAGGGGTTAATATTCCTTTACATAAATTATATCAGTTGCCGTTTTATAGACCAATGGGACAGAAGGAAGAGCGGTATAATTTAGAAGAACGATTGGACATATGTACAGATGGGCAGGACCTAAAAAAAAGAATGCTCCTTATCCTTGGGCAGCCAGGGATGGGAAAGAGTACTTTGATCACATGGTTTTTAACACAATATGAGAAAAAACATCTGGAAGATAAAAAGGAAGTGCTTGTATATCGGTTTACAGATTTAGAGATTAACTGGAGCTTTAATTTCGACAGTGAGAGCGGAAGAGATAAAGGTATCGATAATGCTATATTAAAATGCCTTAACATGAAAAAAGAGGATTTGAATGGAAAGATTCTTATTTTGGACGGATTCGATGAAGTGGCGGCGGGAAATAACAGGACGGCAATTCTGAACAGTTTGTATAATGCATGGGCGAAGGAGGCTCTTATAAATAATTTTTCACTATTGATAACGTGTAGAGAAAATTATATTGAAAATCTGTCTCATTTGTTATTCAAATATATTACACTTCAGCCATGGAATGAGATGCAAATCGAAAGATTTTGTGAAAATTACGGAGCAGTTGCAAAGATTCATATTTCTAAAGAAGCAATATCTAAAATGAAAAGTATAAATGATGTTTTTGGAATCCCTATTATACTTTATATGGCCTTGGCTCTTGACATTAATGTTAGGGACGATAGTTCAGTAGTAGAGGTTTATGATCAAATATTTAATTTAGAAAAGGGTGGATTATACGACAGATGTTTAAAAAGGGGAATTCTACGCTCATATGATAAGGCGCATCGGATTGCAATAATTAAAAAACAGATTCATCAATTTTCCAGAGAAATATCCATGTGGATGTTTGAAAATAGATCGGATAAGTCAAAGCAGCCATCAATCCCGAAGAATGAATATGAGAAAATTCAAGATAAAATATTTGAGAAGTATGACAGCGTGGGTAAGTCACAGAAGAAGGATGTGTTGATTGGTAATTATTTTCAAATGGTACGGTGCTTTGATGGAATAGGTACAGATGAACTGACATTTGTACATCGGACTATTTATGAATATTTCGTCGCTGAAATGATCTGTACTGAAATAGCAAAGGTGATTGATAAGATGTCAGAAGATGAGCAGGAAAAATTGGCTGGGGTACTGGGATACCGTTTGAAAAAGGGGAGAATTGATTATACTATAGGTCAATATTTGAAAACAAAAGTAAGTACATTAATAGCAACGTATAGTAAAGAAAAAAAGAATTATTTTTATGTTTGGCTAGAAGGGATAGCCGGGAAAATGTTTAATGATGGAATGTTGTATTATACAGGGAAAAATATAAAAGAGTATAGAAATGTGATGGAGAAAGAAATAAATGTTTTTTTGAATCTTTTGGATGTCTTAAAATTGTTTCTTGATTTATCAGATCGAAAATATATTCTCCAGGATATTTCCCCAAATAGGATTGCACTTTATATTAGATATCTGACCAGTTTAAAAAATATGGAAGGAGTTGATTTAAGTGGAATTGATTTAAGTGGAGCAAACCTAAGCGGGGCATATTTGAAAAATGTGAATTTGAGAGGAGCAAACTTAAGCGGGGCATATTTAGACGATGCCAATTTGAGTGATGCAAATCTAAGTGGGGCATATTTGAAAAATGTGAATTTGAGAGGAGCAAACTTAAGTAGAGTAAATTTAAGAAGAGTAAATTTAAGCGGAGTGGACTTAAGCAGAGTAGATTTAAGTGGAATTGATTTAAGCGGAGTAAATTTAAGAGGAACAAATTTAAGAGAAGCAAGTTTGAGAGGAGCAAATTTGAATGGAGCCGACTTAAGTAAAGCAGATTTAAGAGGAACGGACTTAAGTGGAGCTAATTTAAGTGGAGCAACTTTAGATGTAAAAAACATAGAGGAAAGTATATGGAGTCAAGGAGCTCTTGATATATATTGGAGAGTTATTAGGCAGTGTGAATTTCGTACGATTTATAGCCGCGCTGAGAAAACAGGCAAAAAGAGAATGATTACGCGAAGTGAATTTTTGGCTCGGTGTCCAGATTAGTAATATTATTCTTTGAATTGAACTTGTTTTTTCTGTTGCTTACATATGAGCGAAATACTTGGACTGACGTGGGAATGTTTTGACATATTTCTGACAAGCATAGAAGCAGGTGAGGGCAATCATTTTTGTTAATAGAGAGATGCAGTGTGTCAACGGTAATAATTTGGAAAAATTGAACGTTAATGGCATTATTATGAAATTTCCGGTAGCGCTGTCAAATACAAATACACGCCTGATTTTAAAATAGCCGAAAACAAAGATCAGTTTTAGAAAGGTGCTCCTGCTAAAATACTCGTTGCGCGGAACTACGAGCTTGAAGAGCTTAAGAAACTTGTTGGATCGGAGATTACAGATTCTCAGTATATATTCTGCTCTATGAACGGCAGGCTAATGGAAGGTAAGGGAAAACATTGGTAGAATTATTTTTAGTAAATAAGGCAGAGGAGAAAGGATATGGATATTTTAATTGGATTTGCTGTAGCTGCATTGAAAGCGGGGGTATCGGGCGCATTAGGGAAGGGAATCGTACAGGCATTGGCTGATCAGGGAATTAATATCGGTTCAGATAAACTTAGACGATATCTGGAAAAGTCCCAGAAAGAATTAAGTCAGGTCCTGACGGATAAGAGTTTGTTGGATATGAAGGTTCCGAAAGAATATATTGATTATGTTAAAGAAGAGATTAAGGAACTAATCCAAAGTATTAGTCTGGATGAAGATTTGTTTCGGGATTATGGATATGATGCAAATAGCTTGGCAGAAGCTTTATATGAAAAATACAAAAGAGAAAAAAAAGACTATGTTGATTATGAAGGTGAGATTCAAAAAGTCTTATATGTCATGTCAGAGAAGGCTATTTCATTGGAAATAGAAAGTGACAGATTTGCTGCGTATAGTCTGGTACATATTATGGAGACTGAAGATGAACAGATAGAACTTCTTAGAAAGATTTTTCATATTTTGGATGTGTTCATGAAAACAAGAGTGACAAATAGTGAAAATGATAAGGGATCAGAAATAAAAAAAAGATTGCCTGATCGGACAGAAGAATATCGTAGAAAATGGACTGAAAATATGTTCCTGAATAATTTTGATCCAGATGATAAAAACGCAGGAGTAAATATTCCTTTGTGTAAACTGTATCAGACATCGTTTTATAGACTGAAAGGACTGAGTAATAATCTAGATAATTTGGAAGAGAGGCTGGAAAGATGTACACAAGGAAAAGACACAAATAATAGGATGCTTCTTATACTTGGACAGCCAGGGATGGGGAAAAGTACTATGATCACGTGGTTTACAGCTCAATATCAAAGCAATACAAATGCTGATAAAAAAGAGATACTTGTGTATAAGTTTACTGATTTAAATATTGACTGGAGTTTTAGTGGGAATGAGGAAAATGATAAAAAAATAGGTATTGCTAGCGCTATATTGAATTGTATTAATATAGAAAAGGAGGAATTAAATGGGAAAATACTTATTTTGGATGGATTTGACGAAATTTTAGTGAGTAGTAACAATAGGGCGAAAATTCTAAATTCCTTATTCAGTGAGTGGGCGCTGAATATTCATATAAAGGACTTTTCATTACTCGTTACATGTCGGGAAAATTATATCGAAGATCTGCATCGACTGTCATTCCCGTATATTAGTTTGCAACCATGGGATGAAGAGCAAATTGAAAATTTCTGTATAAATTATAAAGGATTAACGAAAAATGAGATTTCAGAAGAAGCAAAAGATAGAATGAAAAAAATGAAAGATGTTTTCGGAATCCCGATTATATTATATATGACGTTGGCACTTGACATTACTGTTAAGGAGGAAAGTTCAGTAGTAGAAGTTTATGATCAGATATTCAGTCTTGAGGGGGGAATATATGATAGATGTCTTAAGATAGATGCGTCTGTTCGGTGGGATGATAAGCACCGGATTTCAGCGATAAAAAAGCAAATTCATCAGTTCTCAAGGGAGATATCCATATGGATGTTTGAAAATAATCCGCAGAATGCAGAAATTCCTAAAGATGAGTATGAAAAAATATGGCATAAAATATATGAGAAGGATGAGGTTATAGATAAAGAGCTGATTGGAAATTATTTTAAGGTAATACGTTGTTATGACGGAATAGATACGGAATGGTTGACCTTTGTACACCGGTCTATATATGAGTATTTTGTTGCGGAAATGATTAGCAGTGAAATCAAAGAAGCTGTCATGACAACGAATGTGCAAGTAATGTTGGCCGGAGTATTTGGATATCGGTTGAAGAAAGGAAAGATCGATTTTACTATAGGTCAGTATTTGAAAGCAAAAGTGATTAAATCTATAGTAGGGAGCAATAAAGAAAAAAAGAATCAGTTTTATTTATATTTAGAAGAAGCATTCGATAAAATGTTAGGAGCAGGGATGTTGTATTATACAGGGAAAAGCATAAAAGAGTATAGGAATGTGATCGAAAAAGAAATGAAATGTTTTTTGAATTTTATGGATGTTTTGAGACTGTTTCTTGATTTTACAGAACGAAAATATATTTTGCAGGACATAGACAAGGAAAAAGCAATGCTTTATATTAGATATTTAATAAGTTATAAAAAATGGGGGAAAATTGGAAACGTATCTTTAGATTTAAGAAAAATAGATTTATGTAAATTAGATTTATCGGAAATAGATTTAAGTGAAGGAGATTTAAGTGGAGTAAATTTAAGAGGAGCAGATTTAAGCGGCATTATTTTGAAGGGAGGAAATTTAAGAAGAGCGGATTTAAGAGAAGCAAATTTAAGCCGAGCAGATTTAAGCCGAGCAGACTTAGGTGGAGCAGACTTAAGTTGGGCAGATTTAAGTGGAGCGGATTTAAGAGGCACAGATTTAGGAGGTGCAAACTTAAGTAGAGCAGATTTAAGCCGAGCAAATTTGAGAGAGGAATATTTGTGTAAGGTATATTTACGAGGAACAGATTTAAGAGGGGCAGATTTAAGAAAAGTAAATTTAAGTCAAGTAGATTTGAATGGGGCGGATTTAAGCCGAGCAGACTTAAGTGGAGCAGACTTATACGGGGCAGATTTAAGAAAATCAAAATTAGATGGAGCAGATTTGAGTGGAGCAAATCTGGGATTGAGCAAATGGTCTCAAAGAAGAGTCAAAGAATATATTAGATCTATCTTGCAAGCGGAATTCTATATGATTTATAGTTGTACTGAGAAAACAGAAATACCACTCACTCACAAAGATCTTTTAGCTCAATGTTCTGAGTAATAGAATCAAACAGCCAACCATCCACCTAAATTCAACTTTCCTGCTAATCGCCAGCAAAAGAGAGCCTGAAAAATGCCTTTTATTTCGTTTGATTTTGCTTACATACAGTTGATAATTGACCGATAGAAAACCCTTGATTTCCTTGCATTTCTTTTACTTACTTTGATAGTGAAAGCAAGGATTCGAGTGAACTCCTAAGCGGTAGGTCGGGTGTTCGAATCACCTCGGGAACGTAAACAAGAAGCCGAAAATTCCTTGAAAAATCAAGAGTTTCGGCTTCTTTCATTTTCAGAAAAAAACGAACACAGAACCTAACAGTGATTAGCAGTATCATAAATTATTCTAAGACGAGAAATGTGTATGTGGCATACCGGAAAGCCGGTACAGTAGAAAGTTTTATGAGGCACACCGGGAAGAGATCATACTTCATAGACTTCCTTATGAAAAAACAATTTGATTGAATTTTTGGTTTAGCATACAAGCTCCTTTCTGATGCTCTTCCGGTACACATCAATCTTAAGATTAAATACAGGTGACAAACTCAAAAAAATTATTCTAAATCAAAGCTAGCTGCCAAATCATGAAGAATTTACTGTTCAATTGCTTTGTTATTTAAATAATGAGTAATATCTACTACAATTAATCTTGAATTATATACAAGGAAAATATTTTAAGAAGTGGAATAGGAAGGAGTCGAAAATCAAAGATAAATTACGTATTTTATGCTAATGAAAAATAGTGAAAAAATAGTGTAATTTTAATGGAAAAACCATTTGTCATGCGGTATAATATTCCTAAAAAGCGGGGTGGTATATTGATAAGGGTAACTCTCACAAATGAGATATTAAAACGGATATCAGAGATCGATGAGAACCGCTTTTCTCTCAGTACGATCGAGCTTCCTGCTGTCACAAAAAACAGGCTCAGGAAAAACTCTAAGAAAAAAAGTTCTTATGCTTCAAATAAGATAGAAGGAAACCCCTTGACGGAACAGCAGGCAAATGAAGCGATCGACAGTGATCCACACAAACATTTCCTGAAACCGGAACAGGAAGTCCGTAATTATTTCCTGGCTTTGAACTTTCTTGAAGAGAAGTTAAAGAAGAAAGAGCATTTATCCAAAGATATGATCCTTAAAGTCCAGGCGATTGTGGAAAAGGGAGCATCAAAAGAAAAAATCGGACTCAGAGGACCAATGCCCCCGGGTGTATTATTTGCCGTATATGATTCGGAAACGGGGGTGCCGGAATATATTCCACCCGAATATACAGACATTCCGGTGCTGTTGGATGAACTTGTTGAATATGTGAATACGACAGATGACCATCCGCTGATTATCGCGGCCGTCGTCCACTACCAGCTGGTTACCATCCATCCTTTTGAAGATGGAAACGGAAGGACGGCAAGACTTATGTCAGGATATATCCTCGATTATTATGGATATGGATTTAACGGGATCGGTTCTCTGGAAGAATACTTTGCATATGATCCGGATGAATATTATTCCTCTCTTCAGATGGGATTGCCCGCTCTATATTATTCAGGAAGGGATAATCCTCCGAATCCGGAAATCTGGATCAATTATTTCCTGAAAATGATGGTGTTGTATTCAAAAAAAGTTTACGAGTTATCTAAAGCGTCAGAAGAAGATGAACTGGCAGGCAGCTTTTCTTATTTAAATACAAAGGAAAAGGAGTTCCTGGCGTTTTTGTTAAAGAAGAAGCTCTATGAATTTACGCCCATAGAAGTCAGCAGAATGATCGGCGTGACGAACAAGACAGTCATCAACAGATGCGCAAAACTCGTGAATCAAGGTTTTTTAGTTCCTGTTATTGTAAAAACGAGGATTCGATCTTACCGTTTAAGTGATTTTGCAAGGGCAAATGAAAAAGAAATTTTGAAAAAGATGCGGTAGTCGAAAAGCCGTAGACAAACCGGCCATTTCACAGTATAGTATAGATAGTAAGTCTGATTAATTGAATATTGTATATCATTCCTGCAAAGGCAGGCATGATAGCCGATTCTCCTTATCTTGCGGGACCTGAATTTGACGGTGATTGACAGCAGAGAAAAGACCTCCTAAGCGGTAGGTCGGGTGTTCGAATCACCTCGGGAACGTGGAAGAAAAGCCGGGATCCTCAATCTGAGGGTTCCGGCTTCTTTGTTATGGAATCAGGATCATAAAATCTAAGAGGATTATAAGCTCTGCCGGTTATGAAAATGTTTTCCGATTCAGCAGGAATGGCAATGGAAACTAAGCCGCCAATTATATCTATCGTGATAGAGCGGTATGATTGCTGCTGATATTTCATTATGAATCTGAGATTATAAAGATAATTCATTACTTATGTGTTTTCAATGAAGAAAATGTATAAGTGATGTTAATTAAAGGATATAACTTCAGGATGATATCGAAAATGCTTGACATTCAATTACTATATAAGTACAATAATACGATTTAGTTCTTCTAAATGGCCGGACGGGGAAAAGAGAAAGAAGGTATTATTATGTACGAATATGTTTGCAAGAGGAAGTATGCACCTTACAGAAAAGAAGTTGAAAAAATCATAAGGCATGCTCAACAGATTATGAGAAAAAATTATAATACTACTTTTCAATATAAACTGATTGGGAGCGCGGATAAACATCTGGTGACGAAAGTCAGAAATGGAAACAGAGGTTATGATTTTGATTATAATCTTATACTTCAAAAGACTGATTTATGGAAGAATCCTAAAAAATTAAAGCAGCAATTTGTGAATGCATTTTCTGATGCAATCAAGGGAACATCTTATAATGAACCGGAAGATTCCACTTCGTGTCTGACTATAAAAGTTGTTGATAAGAAAAATTCCCAAATTATTCGTAGTTGTGATTTGGCCATTATTTATTACCTGGACAGCAGTGATACGAATGAAGGATATATGTATTTAAAAAACTGGAAAAATGGCAGGTATTCATTTGAGGAAAGAAACTTATCACAGAACGCCGAGTATAAGCTTGCTGAGATCCTTGAATACGAACAGGGCTGGCAAATGATCAGAGAAGAATATATTAAAATTAAAAATATGAATAAAGATCCGCATAAAAAATCTTTTATTCTTTATTTGGAAAGTATTCATAATGTGTATCATCATTTAGATCAATATAAAAAAGCAGCTTGCCTGAGAAGGGCGTTTATTCCGGAAAACGCCTGGTACGGTCTGATAAAATAAATATCAAAATAATAAAAGCATGAGAAATACCGTATGGACATTATCAATAAACAAATCTTTTGATACTGTTCATGGGGTAATTTTTTATTCTTTTATTTAATGTATTTCGCTGTTCCACAATATTTCTCATTTCGCTTGTGGTAATTACACCCGGAATGTGAGCGCTGTAATAGGAACCATTCAGAAACAGCAGGCGGAAAAAAAGCATCTGATATAAACTGCACCAAGCATCAAAAAAATTAAACAAGGGCAGTCTGGTATACTCAGGGAAATTTTAAAGGAGAGGAGGAAAGAGAATGGAGGCGATTCTTGAGTTCATTTTTAATTCCGACAAATTTGTAAATGTTCTTCTGACTGCAATTGCGGCGGCGGCGGACCTGGCTGCTCTGGTTAGCTTTGTAAGAAGTAAGGAGAAGAAGGGGGTAAAATTATTTGTTGTTATATTTTTTACAGCTGTTTTTCTGATTCTTCTGCTCTCCGTATTTGTCAGAGTTGTTCCGGACCTGACAGGGGATACATATGAAGAAGCCAGAACTGAAATTATAGAGCAGGAGTTTACATTGGACGATGAGGATTTTTCAGAGGAAATGATCGTTGTCGACCAGCATCCGGAAGCCGGACATCTTGCTTTAAGCAGAAGCAGAATTGAACTGGAATATAAAAGTGCGGCTGAACTGAAAGAAGAAGAGAATAAAAAAGAGGCAGAACAGCTCAGAGAGAACAGTAATACCCTTATAGACGTTGCCGTTACATTTCGTGATACATTAATCAAAGTATATAATACAGATAACGATTTGCTGTCCTGTATAGGACCGATGATACAGAATCCCGATATACAGGAGGCCGTACTGACCTGTGAAGGGGGCAGTCCGTGGTTTAACGAGTATGAAATTGTGAATAATTTTACGGAGCTGCAGAAAGGAAATTCCTGCGTCTTCCGCGATATTCCTTCCGGAAGATATATGTTCAGGTGTAAAGTGGAAGGGTATCAGCCATTTGAACTTTCAGGGAATATGGAAATTTCTGCGGATACATTAACCGCGGAAAATACAAGAACACAGACCATTTCATTAACATCTGACAGTGCAAGGCAGTTCTCCCCTTATACATTTGTATTTCTGGATGAAGGGTATAACGAAATTACCGGAGAGGTTAATTTCACGATTTATCCGGATGGGAGAAATGAGCCGGGAAGTTCGATAATGTCAGAAAGTTCCGATTTTTATATTACCGCGCAGTCCAATATTTCCTGCCCTATCGGGCTTGAGATAGCCGGAACACAGTATGAGGGAATGCTTGAACTGAATACACCGGGGACCGTATTTCTGAAGATTGAGAATGAGGGAACCGTAAGGCAGATACCTTATGAGGAATATTTTAATAACAGCCATACGCAGGGATAAGGACGCGGGGAGCTCCGGTTTAAAATGGTGTCCTTTTTATGAAACACCTTATGCCGTATCCTGTATTCAGACACAGGTAGTGCACTGAAGGAGGATACGAAAATGGCAAAGATATATTTTACACTTACGGGAACAAAACACTATTTTGGGACAGAATTTCTTGAACCGGGGATGAAAATCGAACTGGAAAAGGAACCGGACAATGAGTACGATAAGGAGGCCATTCTTATTAAACTTGAAGGCCTGGGAAAGATCGGTTATGTTGCCAACAGCCCTTATACAGTACTGGGCGACAGTATGAGCGCCGGCCGTCTGTATGACAAGATCGGAGACAAGGCGTCCGGTAAAGTGGTTATCGTAACGCCTCAGGGTGTCATATGCAGATTACGGAAAAAAAGTCTGCTCAGCCGAAAGGAGACAGAAAAAAATGTTCCGCCGTCCGCTGACAGAAATGAGGAAAACCGGGATGCCTGTCTGACGGCTTCACCGGAAGATCCGGATACTGAAAAAAGAGAGGAAGAATAAATGTTCCTTCTGTACGATAATCTCTTTACCTGTGCTATACTGAGAATATCGTACAGGAGGGAGCTTGTTATGGCGAAAGGATCCAATCAGAAGTTTAAATTATACTGTCTGGCACAGATCATGCTGGAAAATACAGACGACGAACATTTTCTTACGATGCAGGAGATTATTTCTTTGCTCGAACAGCAGGGAATCAGCGCGGCACGCAAAAGTGTGTATGAAGACCTGAGAGATCTGGAGCATCTTGGAATCGAAGTGGAAGGGGAAGCTGTGGGAAAGGGATATCATTATCATGTTGTAAACCGCCCCTTTGAACTGCCGGAGATGAAGCTGCTGGTAGACGCGATCCAGTCCTCCAAATTTATTACAGAGAGAAAGACAAACGCCCTGATCAGAAAGCTGGAAAAGCTGGTCAGCAGATACGAGGCCACAAAGCTGCAGCGCCAGGTATATGTTTCCGGAAGAATCAAGACAATGAACGAGAGTATTTACTATACAGTAGACGCAATCCACAATGCGATTTCGGAAAACCGGAAAATCAAATTTCAGTATTTTCAGTGGAATGTGAAAAAACAGATGGAACTCCGCCATAACGGAGCCTATTATCACATCAGTCCCTGGGGACTTTCCTGGGATGATGAAAATTATTATCTGGTGGGATACGATTCTGAGGCCGGTATAATCAAACATTACCGGGTTGACAAGATGCTGCATATCCGCATGTCGGATGAGCCCCGGGAGGGAAAAGAACATTTCCGGAAGCTGGACATGGCCGATTATACAAAGAAAAGTTTCGGCATGTTCGGGGGCAAAGAACGTCAGGTAAAACTTTCTGTGGAAAACCGTATGGCAGGTGTGATTATCGACCGGTTCGGGAAAGATGTGATGCTGATTCCCGCAGATGAGGAACATTTTACGGTAAATGTAAATGTCCATGTCAGCAGTCAGTTCCTTGGCTGGATCTTTTCTCTGGGAGAAGGGGTAAAGATTATCGGGCCGGAGGATGTTGTAGCACAGATGAGAGAGGAAACGGACCGGCTGATCCGGCAGTATAAAAAATAAAAGAAGGGGAGAAAGAGTATGAACTATCTGGTAATTGATCTGGAAATGTGCAAGGTTCCGAAGATGTATCGGAATTCCGGATATAAATACGCAAGTGAAATTATACAGATCGGCGCAGTGCTGCTTGATCAGGATTACAGGAAGACAGCAGAGATAAGCCGGTACGTTCATCCGGATCACGGAGTCCTGGATCATTATATCGGCGAGCTCACCGGTATTCAGAATAAAGAGCTGAAAAACGCTCCCGGGCTGGCGGAAGTACTGAAGGATATCGTGGACCGGCTTGAAGGCTGCGCGTATAAAATATATGCCTGGAGCGAGAATGATTTTCTGCAGCTCGGAAGAGAAATCCGATGCAAACAAATCGAAGATGAACGGATCGGAAAGTTTATGGATCAGGAACGCTGGATTGATTATCAGAAAGTCTTTATGGACCGGTACGAATTTACAAGAGAGATCGGACTGGACGAAGCTCTGATACTCTGTGATATTGAGCCGGACGGAAAATTCCATAACGGACTGGACGATGCGGTTAATACAGCGAAGATTATTGAAAAACTTGAGAAAGATCCCGAATACAAGGTACATAACTACGAAAGGGAAACAGCGAAGCCGACGGAACATCTGAAAGTCAGTATGGGAGATCTGTTTGCAAAACTGGGATTTCCGTGTACGGCATAAGGCCTCAAAACAGAAAGCTCTGCCCGGGAAATGCAGGTTTACAGACTGGAAAATAAGTAAGATAATAAGCGTGTAAGGAGGAGTGCGTCATGAGACTTTTTATAGCGATTCAGCTGTCTCCTGAGATGGAAAAGGCTCTGGTGGGCTGTATGCATGACCTGAAGAAGCAGGGCGTGGAGGGCAATTATATTCCGGCCCGGAATCTGCATATGACTCTGGCTTTTATCGGAGAATATGACAATCCCGGAAAAGTAAAGGAGATTATCGGGAAAGTTCCTCTTCCGGAATTCCGGATCAGTCTGGGGGATAAAGGGAATTTCGGAAATATTCTGTGGGCAGGAGTGAAGGGAAATCAGAAACTGAAAACCTATGTCAGAGATCTGAGAGCTGCTCTGGCTGCGGAGGGGATTCCCTGCGAGAAGGATAAATTTGTTCCCCATATCACATTGATCCGGAAGGTCTCTGCGAAGAAACCGTATCAGTTTCACATGCCGAAGGCAGAGATGACGGTGAAAAAGGCGTCACTTATGAAATCGGAGCAGAAGAACGGGAGAGTGAATTATAAGGAGTTATAAATGTAAAATAAGGCTACAGAAAAGACAGCGGTATACGCTGTTTTTTTTGTGGAAATAAAAGTCAGAGTTGTAGTTATGAGGCAGTGTAAAAAAATCAGCTGTGTGACAGGGGTTATGTAATTGACAATTCAGAATTCCGGTGTTAGTATAATTAAAAACGTATCCAATATCCAATATCCAAAAAGGAGGAGTAAAAATGAAAATAGCAATTGGATGTGACCCGAATGCACAGGCAGCAAAAGAGGAATTAATCAAGTATATTGAAGAGAAAGGGTATGGCTCAGTTACGGATTTCGGAAGTGAAGACCCGATTTATGCGCACACTGCCATTAAAGTAGCCGAGAGTGTTGCGGCAAAGGAGTACGACAGGGGAATTCTGATCTGCGGCACAGGAATCGGTGTAAGTCTGGCTGCAAATAAAGTGAAGGGAGCATATGCGGCTCTTGTATCTGATGTGTATTCAGCGCAGCGCGCCAGGTTAAGCAATGACGCGAATATTATCTGTATGGGAGCATTTACTACCGGAAGTAAAGTGCGTGAGGAGCTGGTAGACGCATTTTTAACCAATGAATTTGTGCCTGGCTGTCCGTCCCAGCCGAAGGTAGACGCATTTGTTGAATATGATCAGAACAGATAATCAGGAGATTTATAAGTAAAGGTGACAGAAAAATGAAAAAATTATATTTTGGCAGCAATCTGAAAATGTATAAGGGAATTACTGCCACAACGGAATATCTCCGGGAACTGGCTGAAAAAACAAAGGATATCAGCAGAGAAGAGATAGAGCTTTTTATAATCCCTTCCTATACTTCCCTGCAGAATGCAGCAGCCTGCTGTACTGGCCGGGGGATAAAAATAGGCGCCCAGAATATGTGCTGGGAGGAACAGGGGCAGTATACAGGGGAAATCTCACCTTCTATGCTGGAAGAGGCAGGCGTGCAGCTTGTTATGATCGGACATTCCGAGCGGCGCCATGTATTCGGAGAAACAGATGAGGAAGAAAACAGAAAGGTAAAGACTGCCCTGAAGCATGGCTTTCAGACTCTTCTTTGTATTGGAGAAACAGCGGAACAGAAGCAGTACGGAATCAGTGCGGAGGTTTTAAGAACTCAGCTGAAGATCGGTTTCTACGGCGTGGATCAGCAGGACGCCGGGAAGATATGGGTGGCCTATGAGCCGGTCTGGTCCATCGGAGTAAACGGTACCCCGGCAACTGCCGGATATGCGGAAGAAATGCACAGAGTGATTAAAGATACACTGGAAGAGATCTTCCCGGAAGAAGGAAGTAAGATCCCTGTACTGTACGGCGGCAGTGTAAATCCGGGAAATGCGGACCAGCTGATTGTGCAGCCGTCCATTGACGGCCTGTTTGTCGGCAGATCCGCATGGAATGCGGAGGATTTTGATAAGTTAATCCGCAGTGCGATAGCAAGTGCCGGGCACGGAACATTACCGGTATAATCCGTCAGAGTTCAGAAAACAGATTTGAAAAAGGAGTCCTGTAAAAAGGATTCCTTTTTTTGTACGCTGTCTGGATCCCTCAAATCTTTGAAAGTAAAAATGCACAAAAAAACCTTAAATTATTTGTAAAAATTCACGTAATTGACAAAGTATATTTCCGGTGCTATTATTAAGTCACAAAATAAATCGTATCCAATATCCGATATCCAAAATCCAAAAAGGTATCGAACAGGAAAGAAAGGAGAGAAACGATGAAGGAGAAAAAAAGTTTTCTGAGACTCATGCAGAGAATTCCGGGCGGCCTGATTATCGTCCCCATGCTGATCGGTGTTATCTGCAACACATTTATTCCCGATGTGCTGGAACTCGGCGGATTCACATCAGGCATGTTCAAGACAGGAACCAACTGTCTGCTGGGAATGTTTCTCCTGCTCAACGGAGCGTCCATCAACGTTAAAAAGATCGGCCTGCCGCTTTATAAAGGTTTTGTTTTAACTTTGATGAAGTTCCTTCTTGGTGTTGCGCTGGGTCTGCTTGTGGCAAAGGTCTGCGGGACAGCCGGAATTGCAGGAATCACGCCCATGGCGATTATTGCCGGCATTACCAATTCGGCAGGAGGCCTGTATCTGGGACTCGCTCAGCAGTATGGTGATGAAAGTGATGCAGGAGCAATTTCCATTCTGTCACTGAATGACGGACCGTTCTTCACCATGATTGCAATGGGAACCGCCGGTATGGCTTCGATTCCTCTGGAAGCATTTATCGCAACACTGATTCCGCTGATTATCGGTATTGTATGGGGAAATCTGGATGAAGCATTCCGGGATCTTGCACAGAAGTCTCTGCCCACGATTACATTCTTTATGATGATTCCTATCGGCGCAGGCATGAGTCTTACAAGCCTGGTTGAAGGCGGAGCCGCAGGAATTATTCTGGCAATCGTATCAGCACTGACTGCATTTGTATTCTACTTCCTGTTCCAGCTGTGTCTGCCGAAAAAGAAGAGAAATGCAATGGGAGCCGCAATCGGAACAACTGCGGCGAACGCAACAAGCGTACCGGCTTCTCTGGCAGAAATGGATGCCACATGGAAACCTTATGCAAATTCGGCAACCGCACAGCTTGCCGTGGCAGCAATCGTTACCGCGTTTACCGCACCTATGATTACCGCATTTCTGGATAAGAGAATGCGGAGAAAGAAACTGGGAATTTATTCTGATGAAGCAATCGCTGAAAGGGAAAAAGAAAAACAGGCGGAAGGATAAATTGTACAGTATTTAATTCAGGTTACATAATAACAAAAATATATAATTATAAGAAAGAGAGGAATTCATTATGTCATTAACAATCAGACCACTTAATTCCGGATACATTCCGACAAAGCCGCTGGAGTACTGGTACCATTTTTCATGTAAAAAATATGTAGAGAAACTGGGAATCACAAATGAGTCCGATCAGCTTCCGGACTTCACATTCCTGATTGAAGGCGGAGATCAGCTGATTCTGGTAGATACAGGAATGTCCTGGACAGAGCACGCAGATAAGTATCATCACGGACCGTCTCTTCAGAGACCGGGAATTGACGATATTGAATCCAGACTGGCACAGGTTGGCTACAAACCGTCAGATGTTGATATTGTACTGTTTACACATCTTCACTGGGATCATATTTTCTATCTGGAAAAATTTACAAAAGCACGTTTTATCTGCAATGAAGTAGAATGGAATTATGCACATAATCCGGTTCCGCTGCACTATAAATCCTACTGCCGTCCGATTATCGCAAAAGACGGAGATGTAACATGCGGAGATAAATTTATTGCTCCTTATGATCAGCCGGGAGTATATGAGCGTTTTGAGACTGTTAAAGGCGAAGTGGAAATCGCGCCGGGCGTCAGCGTATTTGAATCTTTCGGACATTGCCCCGGACATATGACAGTTGTTGTTCAGACAGAAGACGGACCGTACTTCTGCGTCGGAGATTCCGTATTCGTAATGGGAAATATTGACGCGCCGGAAGATATGCAGAACGATCTGCACTATGATATCTGTCCTCCGGGAAGATATGTGGATATTGTTGCATCATGGCAGACAATCCGCGATACACTGCGCCGCTGCAAGGAAGCAAATGTGGATCCCCACAAACACCTTCTGCTTGCACATGATGTAATTTTATCAGCAGCTGTAGAAAAATATGAAAACTCCCATGACAATAAGATTCCTGTAATCGGTAAAAAAGATACAGACTTTGTATTTGATGAATACAAAACAGCAATTGTTGATAAAGATGCAAAGAAGGCGGCAGAAAAGGCGAAAACAAAATATTTCAGTTTTAGCTAGGAGATCCTGTATCTGCTTAAAAGAGGAGATGGAAGCGAATGAAAACAATAGCTGTCATTGAAAGCTGTGATACAAAAGCGAAAGAAGCAAAATTTATCAGTGATTTTATAAAAAAAGAAGGACTGGAGGCTCTGGTGCTGAATACAGCAACAGGGCCGTCGCCCTCCGAAAACTATGATATTTCAAGAGAAGAAATCGTTGAGGCATACGGAACACCCTGGGAAGAACTGGAACCGAAGACAAAAGGCGAAAAGATTGATTTCATGAAGGACGCCGTAGCCGCATATGTTGAAAAACTTTACCAGGAGGGCAGAATCGACGGCATTATATCCGTGGGAGGTCTTCAGAATACGGTGATGGCTGCCAATGCCATGCAGAAGCTGCCGATCGGATTCCCGAAGGTGATGGCTACCACAGTTGCAAGCGGAACGAGAAAGTTTGAACTTGTCGTAGGTGATAAGGATATCATGGTTATGCCGGCAATCTGTGACTTTACCGGTATGAATATTGTTACACGCCAGGTTATTGCAAATGCCTGCGCTGCCTGTGTGGGCATGGTGAAAAGTGCAGGACATGTGCTGAAAAAAGGGGACAAGCCGGTAGTGGCAGTTACTCTGATGGGGGTAACAAATAACGGGGCCGTGGCAGCAGTTGAGGAACTGGAAAGAGTCGGCCTTGAAGTAATCGGATTCCATGCCACAGGCGTAGGCGGTGCGACAATGGAGAAGATGGCAGAGGAAGGTCTTGTAGACGGAATTCTGGACCTTACCCTCCATGAACTTACGAGTGAATATTTCGGCGGCGGATTTTCCTATGGAGAAGCTGCCAATACAAGACTGGTAAAATCAGTCGATAAGAAGATCCCGCTGGTTATCAGTCTCGGCGGTCTGGATTTTGTTGATTTCAGTACAAATGAACTGCCGGCCAGAATGGATGAAAGAAAATACATGCTGCACAATGCCAATACAGCACATATCAAGATCCTTCCCGAAGAAGCGAAAGCATTGGGAGAGATTGTGGCGGAAAGACTCAGCAAAGTAACATATCCTGTGAAACTTCTGGTTCCCACAAAGGGAATGCGCCATAACACAGAAAAGGGCGAGGAGTTATATTCACCGGAAAGCGATTCTGTGCTGATTCAGACAATCATTGACAATGTCAATGATAATATTGAAGTAATCGTGATTCCCCACAATCTGGACACAAAAGAGTTCGGAATAAAAGCAGCACACTATATCATTGAAGAGATGAAGATCAGAGGAAAACTTCCCAAAGATTTTTCCTATGAGAGTTAGCAGATTGGAACAGGATGAGGTGAAACTATGAACGCGGATATCTACGAAATCGCAAAAAAACTTGTGACGGCAAGTGAAAGGGCTTATAATAGAGGCATACAGACCGGGAGCGGTGGAAATGTAAGCGCCAGAATACCGGGAACAGAAACCATGCTGGTGAAAGCCAGCGGCGGTTCTCTTGGTGATTGTACTCCGGAAGGATTTCTGATCACAGATTTTGACGGAAATCTGATCGAGGGAAACGGAAAACCGACACGGGAGGCTCTGCTTCATGGGTATATCTATAAAATGAGAGAAGATGTGAACGCTGTTGTGCATGTTCACGCACCTTACGCCATAGGCTGGTCTTCCTCTAAGAAGGATCTGCCGAGAGTTACATGGCATTCCAGATTAAAGATGCCGTCGGACATTCCGAACCTGGATGTACATGCAGCTATGGTAAGACCGGAGGACGTTCCCATGGTAGAGGAAATGTTCCGGAAGTATCCGGATATTCCGGCCTTTCTGCTGGCGGATCACGGCATCGTGGCAATGGGCAAAGGACCGCTGGAGGCGGAACACACTGCTGAATTGATTGAAGAGACCGCTCAGGTTGCTATTTTAGATAAACTGGTTGAAAAACTGGGAATATAAAGGCGGGCAGAATATGAAAATAGAAAAAATATCAAACACTCAGGAGTTTTTTAAAATCATTGATTCATGTAAGGGAAGAGTGGAACTGCTTACCGGAGAAGGCGACAGGCTGAATCTGAAATCCAAGCTGTGTCAGTACCTGTCAATGGGACAGATCTTCTCACGGCAGGATGAACTTCATCTGGAAATCGTGGCAAGCGAAGAAGAGGATCTTCAGAAAATATGCCGTTTCCTCGCAGAAGAAGAGAAACAGTCATAAAACACACAGGGAGCCGTACAGAAGTGCGGCTCCTTTTTTACAACATAAATGGCAGCGGCTGGGCTCAAAAAGGTGTTTCTTTTACTTGTTATTATCGGGAGAAATGTCTATAATGGTAGATACAGCTGACAGGACAGGAAGTAATTTGACTTTGAGAAGGAAAATCGAAAGAGTGGGGATGATACCATGGTAGAAAATAACGGCCGCGTGACAATGAGCCAGGAAAATGCTGATATGCTTCAGAGAGATACCCTGCCAATGAGGGTTCTGAATGTGCTGATGGACTGGATCATGGATGGAAAACTGAAAATGGGGGATAAACTCAATACAGAAGATCTGGCCAGACAGCTGGGGGTCAGCAGGATGCCGATCCGGGAAGCGCTGAACAGTCTGGTCAGGATGGGGCTGGCAGAGTCTATTCCTTATGTGGGTATGAGACTGGTGACACTGAATCAGGATGATATCCTGCAGATTTATATGATGCGGCATATGCTGGAGCCTATGGCGGCGGAAGAAGCGTGCCGCAAAGTTACAGATGATGATATCCGTCATCTGGAGAGAATCCATCATGAATATGTAGAGATCGTATCCAGAGAGGAACAGCAGGCAAAAGAGATCCATCTGCAGAACAGAAAATTTCATTTTGCTATTTATTCAATCAGCAAGATGAACCGTGTATGTGCGGTAATAGAATCTTTGTGGGATACACTGTCATTTTTCAAACTGATTTACGGACGGGAGTTTATTAATAACCGGGAAAAAGCTGAGAAAATGATCGAAGAACATCAGAGCTACGTAGAGGCTTTAAAGGAAAAGGACGGAGAAAAACTGAAAAGACTTTTAAGTGAGAATCTCCATAAGAGAATTGAAAATATTTCGAAGAATAAAGATTACTATTCTATATAATTGCCGGCCATCCGGCATTCTCTGATCAGAACTTCAGAGGGAATGAAGAATAAAATTCAGAGGAAAGGACAGCACACCAAAAATGCTGTCCTTTTTTTCTGAACCGATATATGTAACTGTATTTATATCTCAATTTCCGTTCCCTCCGTAATCCGCATCTCCGTATACAGAATTACCATATCGCCTTCTCTGAGGAGCAGGTTCCCGTTGGGAATCATAATTTTGTCCCTTCGTTTTACAAGGACAATAACAGAATGTCTGGAAATATCCAGGTCCCGTATGCGGTGCCCGTTCCAGGGATTGTTCTTCTGAAGAGTAATCTCTTTCAGCCGGATATGCTCTTTATCCTGGAAGGATTCTGCCGCCAGAACCATTACATCGTCCTCTCTGAGGACAAGACTTCCCCGGGGGACAAGCACCCGGTGGTTTCTCTGCACTACAGCTACAATAACTCTCTCCGGAAGGTGAAGCTGGGCAATGCTTTTGTTGATCCATGGATCCCGGGCGGTAAGGTGAATCTTGATAAAATGTACGTCTTCCTCCCGGCCGTATTCGGCCATCCGCTTGATGCGGGAATACTGGTCCACAAATCCCGCGGATATAATACCGGTAGGAATTGCCACCATGCCCACGCCCAGAAATGTAATAAAAATACCGAACAGTTTTCCGAGAGTGGTTATGGGATAGATATCCCCGTAACCGACGGTAAGCAGAGTGGAGGCCGCCCACCAGATGCCGGAAAAGGCATTGGTAAATACTTCCGGCTGTGCCTCGTGTTCCAGGCTGTACATACACAGGCTGGACGCAACCATAAGGATCAGTATGGTAAATACAGAGGAGAAGAGCTGCTGGCGTTTGCTGTTCAGCACTTCTGTAATCAGTTTGAAGGAATCATAGTAGGAATTGATCCGGAACAGCCGGAATACCCGCATGATCCTCAGCATTCGGAAAGCCACCGCTCCGGAGGGAAAGAAGATCGGCAGATAATAGGGCAGAAAGGAAAGCATGTCCACAATTCCGGTAAAGGAAAGGATATATTTCCGGACCGCTCTCGGGACGCTGGATTCGGGATGAGCATATTTTGCCGTCCACATCCGGAGAAGATAGTCCAGACAGAACATGGCGACAGTAATGTTTTCCAGAACAAGAAACAGGCTGCCGTACCGTACCCGGTATTTTTCATATGTATAAAGAATACTGACCGCCAGATTCAGGATAATGGTTATCAGGTAGACGAAATCATAAATACGGGCCGCCGGATCCGGTCCGCTCCGTACTTCAAGTATTTCATAAACACGGTATCTGAGCTGTTCTTTTTTTCTGCTGTTCATAACGATCAATCCCCCACAATTAATCAGAAAGAAAGTAATTTTCTTCTTACTACTAGAGTAGATAAAATCAGAGAAAAAAACAAGAGACAATTAAGTTTTTTAGGAGAATAGTACCGGCATGCACTTCAAAGGAGAGATCTTTCCCCTCCCATGATTCGGATTGTACATACTGCAGAGAAAAAGAGAAAAATAGTCGCACAAGAATGATTGCCGTCTGTCCCCAAACATGGTATAGTGTTAGTAAGTATTGTGATTTTTTCACAAAAAAATTATATGAAAAGTAATAGGAGTGGTAAAAATGTATCAGGAAGAGTATAAGCGCTGGATGGAAGCGGATCTGGAAGATCCGGATCTGAAACCGGAATTATCTAAGATTGAGGGAAATGACGAGGAGATTAAGGAACGTTTTGCAGTTGCACTGAAGTTCGGTACGGCAGGCTTAAGAGGTGTACTCGGAGCAGGAACAAACCGTATGAATATTTATGTAGTACGTCAGGCTACACAGGGACTTGCAAACTGGGTAAAGACACAGGGAGGCACTCAGACAGTAGCGATCAGTTACGACAGTCGTATTAAGAGCGATGTATTTGCAAAGAATGCGGCAGGTGTTCTGGCAGCCAACGGCATTAAGGTAAGAATTTATGACGCCCTGATGCCTGTGCCGGCCCTTTCCTTTGCGACACGCTACTATAACTGCAACGCAGGTATTATGGTGACAGCTTCCCATAACCCTGCAAAATACAACGGATATAAGGCTTACGGCCCGGATGGCTGCCAGATGACAGACGATGCGGCTGCCATTGTATATGATGAGATTCTGAAGACAGATATTCTGACAGGCGCGAAATATATGTCCTTTGCAGAAGGTGTTGAAGAAGGTCTGATCCGTTTTGTGGGAGACGACTGCAAGAGAGCTCTCTATGATGCCATTGAGTCCAGACAGGTTCGTCCGGGTCTGTGCAGGACAGCAGGACTGAAACTGGTGTACAGCCCTCTGAACGGTTCCGGACTTGTACCGGTAACTCAGGTATTAAAAGACATCGGCGTTACAGATATTACCATCGTTCCGGATCAGGAGTATCCGAACGGCTATTTTACCACATGCAGCTATCCGAATCCGGAGATTTTTGAAGCTCTGGAGCAGGGACTTAACCTGGCAAAAGAGACAGGCGCGGATCTGATGCTTGCAACCGATCCGGATGCGGACCGTGTAGGCATTGCCATGAAGTGCCCGGACGGCTCTTATGAACTGGTAAGCGGAAATGAAGTAGGTGTTCTGCTTCTTGACTATATCTGCGCGGGACGTATTGAGAAGGGAACGATGCCGGAGAAAGCCGTTGCAGTGAAATCTATCGTGTCCACACCGCTGGCTGACGCTGTTGCAGATCACTACGGAGTAGAGCTTCGCAGCGTTCTGACAGGATTCAAGTGGATCGGCGATCAGATCGCACAGCTGGAAGAAGCAGGAGAAGTGGATCGTTTTATCTTCGGATTTGAAGAGAGTTACGGATATCTGGCAGGACCGTATGTACGTGATAAAGATGCGATTATCGGCTCCATGCTGATCTGCGAGATGGCTGCATACTACAGAAGCATCGGCAGCTCTCTGAAACAGAGAATGGAAGAAATCTATGCTCAGTACGGACGTTACCTGAACAAGGTTGACAGCTTCGAATTCCCGGGATTAAGCGGAATGGACAAGATGGCAGGAATTATGCAGGGGCTCCGCGACAACCCGCTGACAGAAGTTGCCGGATATAAAGTAGTCAGCGTAACAGACTATACAAAACCGGAAGAGACAGGCCTTCCGTCGGCGAATGTACTGATCTACAAACTGGAAAACAACGAGACTGTTATCGTTCGTCCTTCCGGAACAGAGCCGAAGATCAAGATCTATTACACAACACTGGGCAAAGATCTGGCAGAGGCACAGGCAGAGAAAGACAAGCTTGCAGAAGCACTGAAGCCGGTTATGGCGTAAGAATGCGGCTTCTGTGTAAAAGACAGAACGAGGACAATCCTCGGATGAAAACAGCAGTACAGAGAAAGCCATAATGATGAAAGGAGTTCTCCGTTTTTAAACCGATGAAGAAGAACGTGTATGTCACACTTGATGGTTCATAGTGCGGCATACACGTTTTTTTAGTCTATAGGATTTTAATTTTTAAAAATTTCAAAAGAAAATTTGAATTAATATTTTGGAAACAAAACGGAAATGTTTCTTCAACAGTACGGCGGTATCTTTATATCGTCGGAAGGAAATACAGAATATATCAGAGAAAGAAGGAACAGAAAATGGCAAAGTCAAAACTTGTAAAAGCAAACGAAAAGATCGCTGATGCGGTAGTCGGCGGCTATAAGAAAATCGAGGAAGGAGTAGTCGGGGGCTACAAAAAAATTGAGAACGGCGCGGTCAGCGGATTTACGAAAATATCCGATTCTTTTGTAGATCAGTTCCTGACAAAAGACGGCGAAACGGTAGAAGAAGCAAAGGCGAGACTGGCAGCGGAGCAGCAGGAAAGAGAAGCAGAAAGAAAAGCAAAACAGGAGGGAAAAAGATAATGAAAAAGAGCAGTTTTGTGGCAATGATTTTAAGCACGATCGGAGGTATTTTATTCGCATTGGGTATGTGCATGGCACTGATTCCCGAGTGGAACGCATTCCGGCCGGGAGTTGTTATGGGAGTGAGCGGCGTGGTTGTTCTTCTGATCATGGTGCTTGTGTGGAGAAAGATGGAAAAGAAAAGTCCCATCCGTCTGTCCGGAAAGACGATAGGTACTGTACTTCTGGGAATTGTGGGAGCGCTTACCCTGGGAGTGGGCATGTGTCTGACTATGGTGTGGAGCAATATGATTCTGGGAATTGTGATCGGAATTGTGGGAATTGTTCTGCTTCTGTGCCTGATTCCTCTGGCAAAAGGATTCAAATAATAAAGAGAAGTCGGGGATATTCTGTACCGATAAAACAGGCCGGGACCGCCGGTGCGTTGTTCAGTATGCACAACCGGTCCCGGCTTGAATTTTAACAATTTAGAAACAAAAGAGAAACATTGCAGAAACACAGCGAAAGTATCCTCAGAAGGGAAAACAGGGATGGAAGAGGAAAAGGGCCTCCGGGGCTTGCCATTTATGCAGCCGCGGCCTATACTTTTTTGTAAGATTGTTTTGCTATTATAAATAACGGAGAAAGAGAAGATGATACAGATCCTTGTTGTGGAAGACGATGAGAAGCTGAACCGGATTGTCTGCACTTATTTAAACGACAGCGGATTTCAGGCCAAGGGATGTCTGAATGCGAGGGACGCCTATGATGCGATGTACAGTCAGCTCTATGATCTGATCATATCGGATATCATGATGCCGGAGATCGACGGATTTGAGTTTGCAAAGACTGTGAGAAAAGTAAATGAGAGGATTCCGATCCTCTTTATGTCCGCGAAGGATGATCTGCCCTCCAAGCAGCGGGGATTCCGGCTGGGGATCGACGACTATATGGTTAAGCCGGTTGATCTGGATGAGCTGGTGCTCCGCGTGCAGGCTCTTCTGCGCAGGGCCAATATCGAGACAGAGCGAAAGATCACCGTCGGCAATCTGATGCTGGATGCAGACGGCATGAGCGCAGAGGTAGATGGAGAGGAAATCAGCCTGACGACACGGGAATTTAATATCATATATAAATTGTTATCCTATCCGAAAAAAACATTTTCAAGAGCCCAGCTTATGGATGAATTCTGGGATGTGGACAGTGATACCAGCCTGCGCGCGGTGGATGTGTACATGACCAAGCTAAGGAACAAACTGTCCGGCTGTGACGGATTTAAGATCGTTACTGTGCGGGGACTGGGATACAAGGCGGTGCTGCAATGAGTGGAAACAGCAGAAATACCGGAGTTTCTGCCCGGAAAGAAACAAGAAAAAACGGGCAGCTCATTATAAAAGACAGTCTCTTTCCGATCTCACTGTTCGCAATCTATCTGGGGGTTCTGCTCCTGATGTCCGGGCTTCACGTAGGGCTGATTGTATTTATGAATAAGGTGGGATGGAATGATATTGTGCAGTCAGCGCTGCCCGTATTATACTGGAGCTGTGTGGCGGCAGGGCTGACTTTGTTTACGAGGAAGAAGATGAAAGATACTTACGAGGAGCCCCTCCACAAACTGGCTGAAGCGACGGAGCAGGTGGCCAACGGAGATTTCTCTGTATATGTTCCCACTATCCATACATCTGACAGACTGGATTATCTGGACGTTATGATTCTGGATTTCAATAAGATGGTGGAGGAGCTGGGCAGTGTGGAGACACTGAAAACGGATTTTGTATCGAATGTCTCCCATGAGATGAAGACTCCGATTGCAATTATAAAGAATTATGCCGAGCTTCTTCAGACCGGAAAAGGAACGGAGGAAGACCGGCTGGAATACGCGCGGAATATAGAGGAGGCAGCAGGACGTCTATCCAGCCTTATCAGCAATATTCTGCGTCTGAACAAACTGGAGCATCAGCAGATCGACCCGGAGATCGAGTCATACGATCTGTGCGGCCAGCTTGAAGCGTGCATTCTGAACTATGAAGAAATGTGGGATGAAAAAGATCTGGATCTGGAAGTGGATCTGGAGGAAAAAACAGTCGTAGATGCGGATAAGAGCCTGATGGAACTGGTCTGGAACAATCTGCTCTCCAATGCGATCAAGTTCACAGAGCCCGGCGGGCGTGTGGCGGTCCGGCAGTCGTTCTCCGACGGATACGCAGTGGTGGAAGTGACGGATACGGGATGCGGGATGAGCAGGGAGAGTATCCGCCACATTTTTGATAAATTTTACCAGGGGGACACCTCCCATTCCCAGGAAGGCAACGGGCTGGGGCTTGCCCTCGTCCGGCGGATCCTCGTGCTGATGAACGGGGAGATCAGTGTTGTCAGTGAAGCGGGAAGCGGGAGTACATTTACGGTAAGGATTCCGGCAGCAGGGGAAATACAGGCAAAGGATCAAAGGGAGTGATCAGATGGAACAGACAAAGAGAAGAAACGGCAGTTTTATTGCGTTTGAATATAAGGAAGTGACCGCAGATATTACGCAGGCGTCTTTTCTCATGGACGGATATGCAAATTTCGGCTGGGAGATTGATGAAAATGTAATGCCGGTTACAGCGGAAAAGTATTCCGCAAATAACGGGACATATCAGCACAGAAAAATCGTTATCCGGCTGAAACGTGACCGCAGGATCCTTAATAAAATGGAGCTGACCAGACTCCAGAGGAATTTTGAAGCATGTGTTGCGGAAATCGGGAATCTGGAGAAAGAAAAAACATCCCGTCCATTCATGCTTGCTCTGACAGTAGGTATCCTGGGTACGGCATTTATGGCCGGTTCTACATTTGCAGTGACGGCGCAGCCTCCGCATATCCTGTTGTGTATTATTCTGGCAGTCCCGGGCTTCCTGGGCTGGATCCTTCCGTATTTCCTGTACAAAGCAGGCGTCAGACGGCAGACAGAGAAGATAACGCCTCTGATTGAGGAAAAGTACGACGAGATTTATGAAATCTGTGAGAAGGGAAATAAATTATTGAACTAGAAAGACGGGATCTGAAGCTTTACAGCTCCAGGTCCCATCTTTTTTCATTCACTCTTTCGGACTGAGTTTCGTCAGGTATTAATGTAACTATTGACATTACAATGACAAGGCGTTATCTTGATAATAGAGATGTAATAATAAATATTACAATAGAGCCGGCTCTATGCGGGATACACGGACTTCATTGCGGCGGCCGGGGAAGAGGAGGATGGATGACGATATGGCAATTCAGATATTAAACCGGAAAAAACAGACAAAGAGAGTGGATTTTATGCAGTTTTTAAGCGGTGTGCCGGCCAGGGATTATGTGTTCCAGCATATGCCTTATGAAGAGCAGATCAGAGAGGCGGCGGCTCTTCTGAAACAGGCGGACGCAGTGATCATCGGCGCGGGAGCAGGGCTTTCCACGGCGGCGGGCCTGAGCTACGGCGGAAAACGCTTCCGGGATAACTTCGGGGAATTTATAGAAAAATATGGCCGGGAAGCTATGCCGGATATGTACAGCGCAGGTTTTTATCCCTTCCCGTCGGAGGAAGAAAAGTGGGGGTACTGGTCAAAACACGCATATCTCAACGGGATCGAGCCGGCGGGCATGCCCCTCTATCGGACGGTTTATGAGCTGGTAAAGGATAAGCCCCATTTCGTTCTGACCACTAATGTGGACCACCAGTTCTGGAAGGCTGGTTTTGCGGATGAAAATATTTTCGCCACCCAGGGAGACTACGGGGAGATTCAGTGTGAGAAAGGCTGCCACGACAAAGTATATGACGCCGTGGAGCTGTTCCAGAAGATGAACCGGGCGCGGAAAAACTGTAAGATCCCGTCGGAACTGGTGCCCCGCTGTCCGGTCTGCGGCGGAAATATGGCCATGCACTTAAGGAGCGACCAGTATTTTGTGGAGGATGAACACTGGAATGAGGCGGCAGGCAGGTACGCTGCATTTTTAAAGGAACAGGGGAAAGGAAAAACCCTCCTTCTGGAGCTGGGCGTGGGATTCAATACGCCTACGATTATCCGTTTCCCCTTTGAAAAAATGGTCAGAGAAAACGAGAACTGGTCGTTGGTCCGCCTGAATCTCAGGGAGGCCATCGTCCCGGAAAGTCTGGGCAGCCGGGCAGTGGGAATCAACGAGGACATTGCAAGAAGTATAGAGGACATCAGAAAAGAGGCGAAGAATGATGGGAGCAGATAAGAAACAGGAAGAACGGCTGGATTATCTTCTCCATGAATTTAAGGAAGATTCCGTCAGATACACAGATCTGGAGACGGGAGAGGATTACACGGAAAAGAGAATGGCGCTGCGGGCTCTTATGAATATCCGGATGCCCGGAAAAATGGATGGAAATGTGGTGAAAGTGCAGGACGAGTTTCTGACTGAGGAGGCGAAAGAAAAAGGAATCGTGGAGCTTAAGGACATTCCCACGGCAGCGGAACAATACGGGAGCGCCCATCCGTATGCGGATAAAATTTCTGCCTGGCAGGGGGATATTACGAGGCTGCAGGTGGGAGCCATTGTCAATGCGGCCAATTCGCAGATGCTGGGATGCTTTGTGCCCTGCCACAGGTGTATAGACAATGCGATACACAGCGCGGCGGGCATTGAACTCAGGGAAGCCTGCAGCCACTATATGAACCGCCGGCGGATACAGTATGGCGCCCGCTATGAGGAGCCCGCCGGTCAGGCTGTTCTGACAGAGGGGTACAATCTGCCCGCAGATTATGTGATTCACACAGTCGGTCCCATTGTGGAGGGCAGCCTGGATCAGAAACGGAAGGACGAGCTGAGAAGCTGCTACCGGAATGTGCTGAAATGCTGCGTGGAGCACAAAATCCGCTCTGTGGCATTCTGCTGTATCAGTACCGGAGAGTTTCATTTTCCCAATGACGAGGCGGCGAAGATCGCAGTGGATACGGTGACCCTATTTCTGAGAGAGCATGGTCCGGCTTTTGACCGGATTATTTTCAATGTGTTTAAAGATACGGACCGGGATCTGTACGAGGCGGAAATGATGCGGTAAAATCATGCCGGTCTGCAGGAATTGACACTGCAGGAAACAGCAGGTAAAATGAAGGTTATAAAATCAGAGAGCGATCCTGCATGCTGCGGCAGACGCGGTTCGGGAGAAAGGAGCAGAGTGCGTTATGCAGATCTCAAGCAGATTTACCATTGCCGTCCATATGCTGACCTGTATGGAGACATTTAAAGAAGAATATAAGATTACCAGCGATTTTCTGGCTGCCAGTATCAATGTAAATCCGGTTATTATCCGCCGGATTTTGTCCCAGCTGAAGGACGCCGGTCTGATCGAAGTGAAGCGCGGAACCGGCGGAGCGGCGGTGATAAAACCTCTGGAAGAGATTACATTTCTGGATATATACCGGGCCGTGGAGTGTATAGAAGAAAATACGCTGTTCCATTTCCACGAGAATCCCAACCCCGGCTGTCCGGTAGGAAGAAATATTCACAATATTCTGGACGACAAACTGCTCCGGGTGCAGGAAGCAATGGAACGGGAACTGAAGGCCATTACTATGGCGGATGTCCTGTCAGATCTGAAAAAATATATCTGAGCGGATTGAAAAATCTGCTTTTCCGGAAGGAGCACAGTAAAATGACAATCAGAGAAATCGCACAGCTTGCCGGCGTGTCCAGCGCCGCGGTATCCAGGTATCTGAACGGGGGATATGTCAGCGGCGAGAAGAAGGAGCGGATTAAGAAGGTGATTCAGGAAACCGGATACCAGCCTTCCGTACAGGCCAGAATTCTCCGAACGAAGAAGACATGTCTGGTAGGAGTGGTCGTTCCGAAGATCAATTCCGAATCCATCAGCCGGGTTACGGAAGGGGTGGGCCAGGTCCTTTCAGAGCGGGGGTATCAGATGCTTCTTGCCAGTACGGACAACCAGGCGGATAAAGAAGTCATGTATATGAAGATTTTTGAAAATTATCCCGTAGACGGGATTATTCTGATCGGTACCATGATCACGGCCCGGCACAGAAAGTTTCTGAAGGAATCCCGGGTTCCTGTCGTCGTAATCGGCCAGTATACCAGACTGGCCAACTGCGTATATCATGACGATATTGGCGCGGGAAAGGCCATGGGCCGGGCGGTGGGCCGGGCGCTGGCTCTTCACCCGGGAGGCAAGGCGGCCTATATCGGTGTTACCCGGGAAGATAAGGCAGCCGGCGCTGCAAGAGAAGACGGCTTCCGGGCCGGCCTGAAGGCGGAAGGACAGAAACTGGAAGAAGAGTACCGGAGGATTTCCCGGTTCCGCATGGAGTCCGGGTATGAGGCAGCCATGGATCTTCTGAAGAAGAAAGATGATATCGTTGTCATATCCTGTGCCACAGATACTATAGCGGCAGGCGCTATGGAAGCCATTCTGGATTATCAGAAAGAGAAGAAGCCGGATGGAGAAGAAGCAGCCGCCGGGACAGGGAGATATCTTTTCGCAGATTCTCCCGTTAAAGTTACGGGATTTGGCGACAATCAGTTTTTAAAAGCAGTTACAGGCGGGATTCCGACGGTTCATTTTGCCTATAAAACAAGCGGAATTAAGGGAGCAGAGCTGCTCCTGGACGTGGTGGAGAAGGAAGAGCAGATTCCGGTGGAAATGAAGCTGGGATTTCAGTTTGTGGAAGCCGCGGGCTGGGGCGCAGGGCAGCAGGACGAACGGGAAGCGGTCCGTTGATATGAGGCGCTGCAGGATCCGGCCGTATGAAAAACGGGTGTGAAAACGGTTTCGTGCACTATTTACAATTGCACATGTAAAATATCAGTAAAAATGCCATCTTTACAAATGGCATTTTTTTTCTTATTATTTTTACATAAAGAGTATGAAAACGATTTCATATATACAGGAAGGAGAATGAGGATGGATTACAAGAAGACAGCCCGGGAGATCCTAGATCTCGTGGGCGGAAGCAAAAACATTGTCTCAGCAGCACACTGCGCCACCCGGCTTCGTCTCGTGATTGCCGATAACAGCAAGGCGGACAAAGAAGCACTGGAAAATGTAGAAGGTGTAAAAGGTGTATTTGAGGCATCCGGCCAGCTCCAAATAATTCTGGGCACCGGAACCGTAAACAAAGTGTTTGACCAGTTTATTGCCATTGCAGGCATTACGGCAAGTTCCAAGGCAGAGGCCAAGGAGGCGGCGGCACAGAAACAGAATGTGTTTATGCGGGCTATTAAGCTTCTGGGAGATATTTTCGTGCCCATTATACCGGCTATCGTTGCCAGCGGTTTCCTGATGGGAATTATGAATTCTCTGGATTTCATGATTAAAAACGGATTTATTTCCATGGATACCAGCAGTTCGATCTACGTATTTGCAAATCTGTTCAGCAACACGGCATATACATTCCTGCAGATTCTGATTGCATTTTCCGCGGCAAAGGCTTTCGGCGCCAACCCGTATCTGGGCGCGGTGATCGGTATGATTATGATTAACCCGTCGCTGCAGAATGCATATACCGTTGCAACAGAGGGCGTGCTTCAGAAGCAGCCGGTGTTCTTCGGCCTGTATGATATCGATATGGTCGGATACCAGGGACATGTAATTCCGGTTGTAATCGCGGTATGGCTGCTGGCGTTTATTGAAAAGCGGCTGCACAAGATCGTTCCCGAAGTACTGGATCTGTTCGTGACCCCTCTGGTCAGTGTATTTGTGACAGGATATCTTACCCTGGCGGTGATCGGCCCCATATTTGTCTGGGCGGAAAACGCTGTTCTGTACGGCATCCAGTGGCTCTTAACTCTGCCTCTCGGACTGGGAAGTCTTGTAATGGGAGGACTGTATGCGCCTACGGTTGTTACCGGTATCCATCAGATGTACACGGCCATTGATATCGGACAGCTGGCGGAGTACGGTGTTACATACTGGCTCCCGCTGGCAAGTGCGGCCAATGTGGCGCAGGGCGCTGCGGCTCTGGCAGTGGCAGTCAAGTCAAAAGATAAAAAAGTGAAATCCCTTGCTCTGCCGTCTTCCCTGAGTGCGTTCATGGGAATTACGGAACCGGCAATCTTTGGTGTGAACTTAAGATTCTTCCGGCCGTTTATTGCAGGATGTATCGGCGGCGGATGCGGAGCTCTCTATGCTTCAGTTGTACATCTGGGAGCCAAGGGTACCGGTGTAACCGGCATTTTCGGAATCCTGCTCTGTCTGGATCAGCCGGTTCAGTATCTGATTGAGATGCTGATTGCTGTAGGCGTTGCATTTGTAATATCATTTGTACTTTATAAAGATCAGAAGAAACCGGAGGCGGCCGCCGATGTGGGAACAGAGACTCCGGCGCTGGAAACATCCGGAGATGAAACAGAGACGTCTTCGGAGAAGGAAGAAGTGACAGAAGAAACGATTGTGAGTCCTGTCGCAGGAACAGTGATTCCCACAGATCAGGTGAGTGATGAGACATTTGCTTCCGAGCTTCTGGGAACCACAGTCGCGGTAGAGCCTTCGGACGGAAAGATCACAGCGCCCTGCGACGGCGAAGTAATGAACATATTTGATACAGGCCATGCGGTCTGCATTACGACAAAATCCGGAGCAGAGCTTCTGATCCATGTAGGAATCGATACGGTGAAGATGGATGGAAAGGGATTTATAAAGAAAGTATCCGACGGCGATAAGATCCATGCCGGGGACGTGCTTATTGAGGCAGATCTGGATCAGATCAGAGCAGCCGGATATCCGGTTACAACTATGATTATTCTGACCAATGCAGATCAGTTCCATTCGGTGGAAAAAGCGGCTCCGGGAGAAACCGGAACGGATCAGCCCATTCTGAAGCTGGAAAAATAAAGAAACAGGATCCCTGCTCCGGCGGGACGGAAGTCCTGCCGGGCGGAGATTTTCACAGATGGAACAGGAGACAGAGTATGAATGCATTGACAAAAGACCTGACGAGTCTGACAGAGGCTGCGGAACGAAACGCGGTTTCAGATGGAAGATTCCGGCAGAAATTTCACCTTATGCCGCCGACAGGGTGGCTGAACGACCCCAACGGACTCTGCCAGTACGGCGGAATTTATCACGCTTTTTTTCAGTACTCTCCTTTTAATGCAGAGGGCGGCGTGAAAATGTGGGGACACTGTACCAGCAAAGATATGGTTGACTGGAAGTACGAAGGGGTCAGTATGTACCCGGATCAGCCGTTTGACTGCCACGGCGTATATTCCGGGGCCGCTCTGGTTGAAGACGGCGCCATGTACCTGTATTATACGGGAAATGTAAAGCTGGACGGAGATTACGACTATATTAACACCGGCCGGGAGGCCAATACCTGTCTGGTGGTCAGCCGGGACGGGCACACTTTCGGCAGGAAAGAAGAACTGATGCGAAACAGTGATTATCCTTCTGACCTGACCCTTCATGTCCGGGATCCGAAAGTCTGGAAAGAACAGGATGCCTATTATATGATCCAGGGGGCCCGCAGGAAAGATCATGTGGGGACAGCCGTACTCTTCCGGTCGGAAGATAAAAGAGACTGGACATACTGCGGCCGGATTGAGACAGAGGAACCTTTCGGATATATGTGGGAGTGCCCGGATTATTTTACCGTGGACGGCAGGAAGATCCTGTCGGCTTCCGTTCAGGGGCTGACAGGCGGTGTATGGGACAGCCGGAATGTATATCAGTCCGGATGGTTTGCTGTGGACGGCAACATTCTTGATAAATATAGTCTTTCCGAATATCAGCTCTGGGATTATGGATTTGATTACTATGCGCCTCAGAGTTTTGAGACAGAGGACGGCAGACGGATTCAGATCGGCTGGATGGGAATGCCGGACTGTGAGGAATATACGAACCGGACTCTGGATGAGGGGTGGCAGCACTGCTTTACGTTCCCAAGAGAGATCTTCGTCCGGGACGGACAGGTGTGCCAGCGCCCGGTCCGGGAACTGCAGGAGCACCTCATACCGGAGGAAAAGACCGGAAGCCGTTATGAACAGGACGGCTGCTCTACGTACCAGGTTTCTGTCAGCGGCATCCGGGAGAATCAATTCCGGGCGGTTCTGGCGGAAGAACTTGTGCTGGAGTACCGGAAAGGCCGGTTTGAGATGCGGTTTACGGATCAGAGCAGGACTTCCGTTTCTGCCGGACGGGGACTGCGGTATGCAGAGATGGAAAAAGTGGAAAATGTCCGGATTCTTGCAGATGTATCTTCTGTGGAAGTATTCATTAATGACGGACAGTATGTATTTACAACAAGATACTATCCCGGGCGGTTCTGTATTTCTATAGAAGCAGATGGAGCGGGAATAGAGTTTAGCCGGATTAATTAAAATCCGGCTATATTTCATATGGTCTCATGCCTGAAAAGCATATAAAATTGTGCAAAATAGATAAACATATTGCGTATAAGCACTGAAAATTAATCAAAATGCGTAAAATTTTACCACATATATGAAATAATTGCCCTTGATCAGCAAAAACAGCCCGTGATATGCTAAAAGTGTCGTAGATTAACTAAGGGCAGGAGGAAAATGAGAAATGAAGAAAAGGACATTAGCGCTTTTTATGGCCGCTTGTCTGGTATGTACTTCGATTTCTGTATCTGCTGCCGAAGAGGCAGCTTTTTCTGTTTCCGGGATGACTACGGACTATCTTCAGAATCCCATCGGAATAGAAGCAGATTCTGTTCACTTCGGATGGCAGATGAATTCCGGAATTATAGGAAAAATGCAGAGTGCATATCGGATTCAGGTGTACCGGGCGGGAGACGAAGAACCGGTCTGGGACAGCGGTAAAGTGGAAAGCAGCGATTCCGTGGGAATCCCCTACGGAGGAGAGACGCCCCTTGAGGAGGGCACGGCATATCAGTGGACCGTTACGGTCTGGGATGAAGACGGAGTTTCCGCAACTTCAGATATGGGAACTTTTGAGACCGGCGTTACAAATCAGGATACATGGAAGAACGCAGAGTTTATCCGTCTGAACCAGAGCAGCTCAGCGCCCATATTCCGTACGGAGCAGAAGCTTCAGGGCCAGGTGGCTTCGGCCAGGCTTTATATTACGGCTCTTGGGGCTTACCAGGCGTACATTAACGGAGAACGGGCAGGAACAGTGGATGCGGAAGGAAATACGGAATATCATCATATGAATCCGGGGTACGGAAACGGCAATGTAAGTCTCGGATATCAGACCTATGATGTGACTTCCCTTCTGGAAGGAGAAGATACTGCTGCAGTTTCCGTTCTCGCGGGGAACGGATGGAAATTCGGACTGGCCACAACCTCCGCGCAGCCTGCAGTGAAAGCATGGCTGAAAGTTACATATACGGATGGAAGCCGGCAGGATATCGTTACCAATACTTCCGACTGGAAAGGAACACTGGACGGCGGAATTATCCGGAACGGAATTTACTACGGGGAAGATTATGACGCCCGACTGGCAGAGGAGCTGGGTGATTTTACCCAGGCCGGATATGACGACAGCAGCTGGTGCAATGCTGAAAATACCGAGGGCATCCAGATCCCTGTTATTGAAAATATGTTTGATGAGCAGACCGCCAGATATGTCCGCCTGACCGTCAATAAGACAGGACCGGCGACGACAGGAGACAATGAGAACCGCCTGCAGATTATGGAGGTGGAACTTCTGAATGAAGAGGGAACCAATGTGGTAGCCGGTCTGACAACAGAGGACGGCGCGCTGAGCGTGTCAGATGTATTTGAAGGCTATGATGCATGGCAGCCGGATCATCTGACCGACGGAGATTACGGGACGGATTCGGATTATGGCTACAGTTCAAACATTCTCGGGCACAATGGAACGGAATATGATCTTTCTTCTGCTCCCATTACAATCCAATTCGATCTGGGAAGTGAGCAGTCGTTCCGGACGTTAAGAATGTATCCCAGAGTACAGGCTGATTCCATCTCCGGTCAGGAGTGTCCGGATTATCCGAAGAACTATACCCTGCAGGTGTCTTCCGACGGACAGCAGTGGACGGATGTTCTCACCGGCCAGGAGAGCGGGGCGGTAAGAAATACCGTGAAATATCCGGATCAGGAGATTTACGCGGGAAGCAGCTTTGAGGAAACGAAGACGCAGCATCTGCGCATATCCATATCCGGACTGGGTCCTGCAGTAGCGGAGGATAATGAAAACCGCCTTCAGATTATGGAACTGGAAGCGCTGGATGCGGCGGGGAATAATTATGCTTCAGAGGCTGAGATCTCCATCGATACCAATGGCGTTCCGGGAGTTGACCAGTGGGCACAGGCAAATCTGACGGACGGAGACTACGGCAAAGAAACCGACCGGGGATATTCTTCCGATATTCTGAGCTACGGCTCCAACGGTCCGGTTCTGGACAATCCTATTCATATTACAATGACTTTTGATACTCCGGTCAGCGTATCCGAGATCAGAATGTATGCCCGGACTTTAAAGACATCCCTTACCGAAGGGGTATGCCCGAACTATCCGAAAGTTTATACTGTGGAGACGTCCGCAGACGGGCAGAGCTGGACGGAACTGGCGTCAGAAGACGAGGGCCTTATCCGTTCCACGAAAACAGCCATGTCTACTACAACATTTGACGGAGATATCCGCGCCCAGGTGGGAATTCCGGGCAGATTTGTCCCTGCCTATGACGCAGATCCGGTATCAGTTACCGTATATGAGGGAAAGAAAGAAACTTCCGAATATCCGGGAGGAGAAGTAAATGTAATCAGCCAGGCGGACGGACTGGGCGGAGGTATTACCCTGAATCCCGGCCAGACTATGATTATTAATATGGGCCAGAATATGTCCGCGGTTCCCCAGATGGAATTCGCCGGGGCAGAAGGCACACAGCTTACCATGCGTTTCGGAGAGATGCTGAACGACGGAAGCGCTTCCGGAAACGGCGCTACCCAGGCAGATGGACCGAGAGGATCCCTGTACCGGAAAAGTGTGCGCGGAGCAAGAACTTCTGTAGTTTACACGTTTGCCGGTGAGGAAAGAGAGCAGTATACACCGTCCATGTCGTTCTTCGGATATCAGTATATTGAGATTACGGCGACAGACCCTGTAACCATCTATTCCGCAAAGTCAAAGGCACTGTCATCTGTGAGCGAGCAGACCGGAAACATTGTGACAAACAATGAGAGTGTAAATAAGCTTTTCTCAAACGTAATTTACGGTCAGCTCAGCAACTACTTTACTACAGCGACGGACTGCAACCAGAGAGATGAACGTCTGGCATGGGCCGGGGACACACAGGCCTTCGCACAGACTGCGGTTTACAATTTTAATTCCGTGCCGTTCTTAAGCGATCTGCAGGATATCATGTCAGAAAACATTATGATCAAAGGATATGTTCCTTCCGTAATAGATGATCTGACAGGCTTTTTCAGCAACTGGGGCGCAGGTTGGAGCGACGTGGGAATTATCAATCCGTGGGTGCTGTACCAGCAGACCGGAGATGAATCCGTCTTAAGAGAAAACTGGGACGCCATGGTACATTATATGGATACCATGCAGGCGCATGAACACGGGGCAAACCACGCTCCCCTTGATCTGGGCGGCGGAAACAATTACGGCGACTGGCTGTCCTTCCAGGGAACCAGTGTGGAAGTTATTTCCGATTACTATTACGGATATGTGACCATGCTGATGAGCAGAATTGCGGGAGTTCTGGGTGAGACAGAAAAGCAGAATGAATATGAACAGAAATTTGAGGCTCTGAAGGAGACATTTCTTGACAGCTATGTAACATTTGAAGACGGCAATCTGGTGATTGATTCAGGAAACACTGCTACGCAGAACTATCAGTTCTTCGGCCAGGGCCGCAACCCGGACGGAAGTCCCATGAAAGGCGGCGTATGGGAGGATAACTCTCAGACCTCTCTTCTGTGGATGCTCAAATTAGGCTATTATGACAGTGATGAAATGAAAGAGGCGGCAGAGGAGCTTCTTATTGAAAACATCCGTAATGAAAATCCGGGCGAATCCAGCATCCGTGCAGATTACGGCGGGAACACACTGGCTACCGGATTCCTGGGCGCCAATGTAATCACTCCTGTTCTTTCCGACAACGGGTATGCGGATGTGGCCTATGACCTTCTGCTCCAGGACGAGCAGCCTTCCTGGCTGTACGAAGTAGAAGCAGGAGCAACAACGGTATGGGAGCGCTGGAATTCCTACACAGAGGGCGTAGGGTTCGGGGATTCGGAGATGAACTCCTTTAATCATTATGCATACGGCGCGGTTGTAGAGTGGATGTACCGGTATATGGCCGGAATCGCGGCAGATGAAGAGAACCCGGGATTCAGACACATTATCCTCCAGCCTACGCCGGATACCGGAGCCGCCTACAATGATCAGGCAAGAATCAATTCCGTGGAAGGAACCTATGATTCATATCTGGGAACGATTACTTCAGCCTGGACAAGCCGGGGCGAAGGAGAAAATGCAGAACTTGTAACTTATCACACCGTAATACCGGCAAATACAACTGCAACACTTTACCTTCCGGTGGATGAAAGCGCCATAGAAGGATTCGAAGCAGTGGAAGGCGTATCCGGCGTGGAAGCGGCAGAGCACAACGGCCGGATGACCGTGAAGCTGGAGCTGGAAAGCGGCGGTTATGACTTTGCTGTTCAGGATGGCAGATTAACAGTTGCATATGCAGAAGGCTACACCGCAGACGGATCCGGAAGCGATCAGCCGGGAAGCGAAGATCCTGTTGTGGAATGTGTTGTGATTACTCCCGATTCCGCAGAGCTTGAGAAAGGACAGAGCCGGCAGTTTACCGCAGAGGTAACCGGCCGGAATGATCCTTCCCAGGATGTGATCTGGTCTGTAGAAGGAGCCAAGAGCGTCAGTACGGTGATCAGCGCGGACGGCGTCCTTACAGTAGGAGACGATGAAACTGCGGAGGAACTGACAGTTACAGCTGTATCAGCTGCAGATGAAACAGTCAGCGCATCGGTGACAGTGACTGTGAAGATTGAGGAGGAACCGGGCGGCGAGCCGGGCGAACCGGAAGATCCGGATAATCCGGGAACAGAAGAACCGGATAATCCCGGAACATCAGATACAGGAAACGATTCAAATGGATCAGATACCGGTGAAAATGGAAACAGCGGCAGCGGATCAGCGGATCAGAATGTGACAACGGCGGCACAGACCGGAGATCAGACAAGTGTGATTCCGGAAGCAGCGGCAGCTGTGATTTCCCTTCTTGTACTGGTAGGATGCGGAGTCGTTATTTACAGAAGAAAGTACTGAAATTCGGATTTGTCAAAATGAACCCAGATTAAGAAATATAGGAAATATTCAGAATTCCCGGATAGAATGGGACGGAGATATGGGATGTGGGATCCTTATTCCGTTCCGGAATCTGAGAAAAATAAAGGATCTGAAATCTGATT
>USFD01000012.1 GCA_900553885.1 uncultured Ruminococcus sp. | reverse complement strand
ACCAGATTAAAAGAAAGGAAATGTGATGTTTAAGCTTCTATAAACATCATACAAGTGTATATTATCAATTGTTGGACAAAATTTGTATTTTAATTATGAAATCATCTGTATTGATGATTGTTCAACTGATGAGAGTTTAAAAGAACTTATTCGTTTAAAAGACTACATAAATGATTCAAAATTAGTTGATTTTAGAGTTACTTCTAATCAAGAAAATAAAGGAGTTTGCTATACACGAAATCGATTACTTAGAGAAGTGACAGGAACGTATGTTTGGTTTGTGGATCCAGATGATATGCTGGTTCCGAATGTTGGTAACTATATGCTTTCCATTAAGCAGAGTAGGTGTAATTTGATACTTGGAAATTATAGATCAATCCCTGAGATGCTTCATTTTAATGAATTAAATGAATGCAAAAAATATTATGAAGTAAATTATATAGATATAAATAATGAAAAACTTTCTTATTTACCGATGAACAGTATTGGTATTAAAATGAATGCTGTTTGGGCAGGAATATTTCGCCGAGAATTTTTAATTGAAAATGGGTTATTTTTTCATGAGGGAATGATAGCTCAAGAAGACACATTATTTTATTATGAAGTATCGTTGTTTATAGATACTATCTTAAAAACTGATACCGAAGTGTATTGTTATAGAAAAAGATCGACGTCTATTATGAATTTACATTCAGAAGAAAAAATGAAAAATATTATGAATCTATGAAAATTATGTATAGTGTTTATAAAAAATATTTAGATTCGAAGATTTATAAAAATGAAGCAAAATTGAAGGCAAAAATTCATCATACCAGGGAAAACCTTGTTTTTTCATTGGCATTGTGTGCCGATAATAAGTTTGTAAAAAATGAAATGAAAGTTTTGAAGGAAAAAGGAGTATAGCCTTACCCATTTCGTAAAAACACATTATATAGAAATAAAAGTAAGATAGTAAATTTTTTGGTGTTTATGTTACCTATCTACCCCTGCTTTTTGATTACTCATTTAATTTTTAATCTTGCAACAAGAATAAAAATTAAAAGGGTATAGTATTACAAAAGCTATGAAAAATTTTTATAATCAGTATTGAATAAATGAGTTTTTGAACATTATGAAAAGATATTCTATATTTAATAGGAAAATGAAAAAAGAAAAATATTAAGAAGAAAAGTAATAATAAGAGAGGACAAGCATAATGAAAATTGCAATAGCAGGAACGGGCTATGTAGGTCTGTCTATCGCCACACTTCTGGCGCAACATAACCAGGTGGTAGCGGTCGATATCATACCGCAGAAAGTAGACCTGATTAATCAGAGAAAGTCACCTATACAGGATGATTATATCGAGGAGTATTTGGCTCATAAAGATTTGAATCTAAAAGCCACATTAGATGCGGAAGCCGCCTATAAAGACGCAGCTTTTGTTATTATTGCAGCTCCCACGAACTATGACAGTAAAAAAAATTTTTTTGATACCAGTGCGGTGGAAGATGTAATCAAACTTGTGATTCAATATAACCCGGATGCCATTATGGTGATCAAATCAACTATCCCTGTGGGATTTACAGCTCATGTGCGAGAAAAGTACCACTGTGATAATATCATCTTTAGCCCGGAGTTCCTGCGTGAGTCCAAGGCTCTTTATGATAACTTGTATCCCAGCCGGATCATTGTTGGGACAGATACAGAGAATGCAAGGCTGGTGAAGGCGGCACATACCTTTGCTTCGCTTTTACAGGAGGGGGCCATCAAAGAGGATATCCCGACTCTGATCATGGGATTTACAGAGGCAGAGGCGGTGAAGCTTTTTGCCAACACCTATCTGGCACTGCGAGTGTCCTATTTTAATGAGCTGGACACCTACGCAGAAATGAAGGGACTCAATACAAAGGAGATTATTGATGGCGTTTGTTTGGATCCACGTATAGGCACACATTATAATAATCCCAGCTTTGGGTATGGCGGATATTGTCTGCCTAAGGATACAAAACAGCTTCTGGCAAATTATGCTGATGTACCGGAAAATCTGATCGAGGCAATTGTGGAGAGCAATCGTACAAGAAAAGATTTTATTGCTAATCAGGTTCTGTCCAAAGCCGGATATTACGATTATTATGATGAGGGTGACTATAAAAAAGAAAATGAAAAAGAATGTGTCATAGGTGTATATCGGCTGACTATGAAGAGCAATTCAGATAACTTCCGTCAGAGCAGTATTCAGGGCGTCATGAAACGAATTAAGGCAAAGGGGGCAACGGTTATTGTGTATGAACCCACTCTGGAGGATGGCAGTACTTTCTTTGGCAGCAGGGTTGTTAATGATTTGGCAGAATTTAAAGATCAAAGTCAAGTTATTATTGCGAATCGCTATGACAAGGTTTTGGATAATGTGAAAGAGAAAGTATATACAAGGGATATTTTCAGACGAGATTAGGATTTATAAAGGAGAAAATAGAATGATTACAATATTTAAAGACAAAACTTTATTAATCACCGGTGGCACCGGCTCTTTCGGAAACGCAGTCTTAAACCGTTTCCTTGATACAGACATTGGAGAGATCCGTATTTTCTCCCGTGATGAGAAAAAACAGGATGACATGCGCCACGAATACCAGGCAAAGTATCCGGAAGCAAGCAACAAAATCAAATTTTACATAGGAGATGTGCGTGACCTTCAGTCTGTGAAGAATGCCATGCACGGTGTGGATTATATTTTCCATGCTGCAGCCCTGAAGCAGGTGCCATCCTGCGAGTTCTTTCCGATTGAGGCAGTGAAAACAAACGTATTAGGAACAGAAAACGTGCTGACTGCAGCGATCGAAGCGGGTGTTAAGAAAGTGATCTGCCTTTCTACCGATAAAGCAGCTTATCCGGTAAATGCTATGGGTACCTCCAAAGCTATGATGGAGAAGGTTATTGTGGCTAAGTCCCGTACCGTTTCACCGGAGAAGACAAGCATCTGCTGTACCCGCTATGGAAATGTTATGTGTTCCAGAGGTTCTGTTATTCCGCTTTGGATCGAACAGATTAAACAGGGGCATCCGATTACGGTGACAGAACCGACGATGACCCGGTTTATTATGAGCCTGGAAGAGGCGGTGGAGCTTGTAGTCTTTGCGTTTCAGAATGCAGAGTCGGGAGACATTATGGTGCAGAAAGCTCCGGCCTGCACGATTGAAGTACAGGCTCAGGCAGTGAAGGAACTGCTCCACTCGGATGACGAGATCAAAGTTATCGGTATCCGCCACGGTGAGAAGATGTATGAGACTCTCCTGACGAATGAAGAGTGCGCAAATGCCATTGACATGGGGAATTTCTATCGTGTTCCCTGCGACAAGCGAGATTTGAATTACGACAAGTATTTTAAAGATGGAGATATAGAGAGAAATCCGCTGACAGAGTTTAATTCGAATAATACGAAACTTCTGAATGTGGAGCAGGTAAAAGAGAAACTGCTGACATTGAAGTATATACAGGAAGAACTGGAAGGCTGGGAAGGAAGATAAGGATTAGTAAATCTATTTAAGGATGTCTGAATATAATAATAATAACTCGATATTGAAAGCGAAAATCAAGGGTGTTATAATGATCGCAACTATTTAAGGAACGAAATGAAAGAGAGGAGAATGAGCATGTGTTTTTATATCGGAATCGAAGATCTGGCGGCAAATGCATTAATAGAAACCATGAAAAAGACGGACAGAAGATTTCTGACTTATACTGAAATTGAAAGCTATGGGGCGGAGGTTGTGCAGATCCTGAAGGAAAATGGAGAAAAGGCAGTTCTGATCCTCTCGCGGGATAATACAGATGCTCTTTTTAAAAATTATTCAGAGTTTTTCGAAGAACATGAAGAAGACGGAAAAAAGGTATCCTCCTGAAGGAAGGGAAAAGTATAGAAGATTTGATCCGGCATTTCCGGGGATATCTTGCGCTGGATGTATTGCTGGCATTTATGAATCAGAGATCCGTTCAAGTTTTAGGAGTATAGCTATGAAAGAGTTTAAGAGAATCAAAGATCCGATTTACGGATATATACAGATCCCTGTAAAATATATGACGGATATTGTAGATACAGCAGCATTTCAGAGATTGCGGAGAATACTGCAGACAAGTTATTCTCCGCCGTATTCTTCTGCGGTTCATAGTAAGCTAAAAAGCTCTTCAGTACGGACAAATCCTTTATCGAGTCCAAAAGAATGAGGGTTCAGACCACACAGTCTCTGCCAGCGAAGATATTTGTTGAGTTTATCGCACTTATCGTTCGTAACAGGATGTATAACTTGCTCAAGGAGACCATGCTCAGGCTTGAAGCAAAGCCAAACTACATGACCGTCCCCGCTGCGTTCAGAGAACTAGAGAAGATCGAGATGTTAAGGCGGGGCAATGATCACTACCGCCTGGATCATGCTGTTACGAAAAAACAAAAAACGATACTTAGCGCATTCGGCCTGTCTGATACAGATGTCAAAAGTATAGCGATAGAAATAGACGATTATGGCGAGGACATGTTAACTATCATCAATCGAGACTGAAATCTCAATTATCGAGCGATATACTAGGAGAACAATATCGGAACAATAAATTTAGTATTGGGAAGTAATATGGAGCTTCAAACAATGGAGGGGGTTATAATGGAAAGACAGTATCTTTTTACTGGTTCACTTGATCTAAAACATGCAAGTGAGAGAATATTACAGCAATTGGAAGTCTGGGTCAATTCATCAGAACTGGCCAATATTGTGTCTTCCTTTGGGGGGAGTCTGCCGGCTGATCTCACATTAGAAGGGAAAATCTCCTGGCTTTTGGAATTTAGTGAACAATGGGATTACAGAAGAAAGCAGAAGACACGGGATAAGACTACCGGAGAAAATGCACGTTGGAAAGTAAGTAATGAGAATATTACTAGCGAACAGGAAAAAGCAGTACATAATGCTGTTTTCCGACTCGGATTGATTGGTGTACAAGTTCCAGAATGCAAGTCTTTCGATTATATTTTAGTTCTTGGAGGCGCAAGATTTTCCTGTTTATACAGACCTCAGTATGCGGCATATCTCCTGAAAAATGACATTGTTAAAACAAAGGAAATTATTCTTCTTTCGGGAATGCGACTGGTATTGGACTCCGAACGGGAAGCAACAGATACATATGCACCTCGAGCTTTGACGGAATATGACCTTATAAATTCGGGAGCTGAGACATCGCTGCATTTAAAAAAGGATTTTTATGAGGAAAGATCCCATAACGAAAATATAAATCTGAACTGGGCAATAAGAAAATATCAGACTGAGAACAGTATTGTAGTAACTTCGTATTCCGGCCCATCATCCGAACCGGAAATAAGAAGGGCGAACTCAAGTGATACCTACAAATTCTTCCTTGAGAAGAAAAACGTACAGCCGGGAAGCCGGCTATTACTGATTACAAGTCAGATATATGTACCTTATCAGCAAATAGAAGCAGTCAGAACACTGGGAATTCCATATGGTTTATATATTGAGACAGTTGGTTTTCCGACAGAGTGGGGGAAGAAGTTGCAGGGAATGATGGAAACGGCCAATTATCTTCAGGAAATACGCTCTGCCATTCAGGCATCAGATCGAATTATAAAAAGTATTTCGTAAAAAGGAGATTACGTACAAATGAGAAAAGAGTTTCAAAGCGAAGTTATATGCCGGGGAAGAGAGCAGGAATTAGATGAGTTGCGGAGGCGGATTAATCAGTATTCTTTGCAGACAAGTATTCTGATCAATCTGTTTGGAAGAGGCGGAATTGGGAAAACTGTTTTGACAGAAAAACTATATAAGGAATATAGCGAATCTGTAAAGATGAAGCATCAAAATGCAGAAGTTATCTATGTCAATGCATCCGGATGTTTTACGATTCCAGAACTGCTTTTCCTTTTAAGGATGGAGCTTAATAACAAAAGATTTGGTAAAAGAAAATATGATTTTGAAAAATTTGATACAATGTTTGAACTCTGTTACGATGCGTCCAGATTTATTCAGGAAAATAAAATCAAAAAACTAATGCAGAAAGCCGCTGTAAATGACATTGGATCAGGAGATTATAGTATCACTGAGTCAATGGAAGAAAACAGTGCAAACCTGGCGGAACTGTTGATAGAGCCACTTATAAAATCTGCCGCAGCTGCATTCTCTGGTTCGGGAATAAAAGGAGAATTCGCAGAGAAGTTTATAGAAATTGTTGATGTAGCTGGCCCCATTATGGATCGGATTCCTATCGTTGCACTTATTTCAAATTTGAAGGAGATCATACAGGATTCAGTAAAACGTAAAAGATATATAAATATACTTCAAGAGATTCGTGACGCTCAGGGACTTTTCAGCCAGGAAAGTAAGTTAGTGGATTTTTTCGTAGATGCAGTTTTTTCTAATGATAAAAGCTCATCAGAAAAATGTGAATTTTACTTTTTTATTGACAATTTCCAGAATCCGAAGTATGGTGATGCGCAGCATGGAGAATTTAGCTTTCAGAATATAGGCAGACTTCTGGAAATGTTCAGGAATTGTCCTGCATTATGGTTTATTTCATCCAGAAATCCCCTGCCTCAAAACTGGAATTATCATAATGATGATAATTCGTATGAACTAAAAGGATTAAAGCGTGAAGCGGCGGTAGAAATAATCGAAAATGTTCCAGATGCTGTTAAGCTTAATGAAAATAACAGAAAGGATATTATTACGAATATACTGAAATTAGCACAGGATACTGGAACAAGTGATGATAATAACAATATAGAAGCAACGGAAATCCGTTATAGTCCTATTATTTTGGACATTTTATGTCAGGTCTTAGAAAAAGAGATTGAGGACACGAAAAAAAGAGCACTTGACACAGCCAATTATACTATATCACCTAACATTTTCAGAGAGATACGTGATAATTCTGCTTTAGCCTATTATTTTGAAATGGGGAAAAATGCTGTAGAACTTGACTGTTTCCATATTCTTTCATGTGCAGATGTATGGGATGAAAAAACGCTTTCGATTTTACGAAATAATATACAGTTATATCTCCTGAATACGAGATATATCCTTGCAGAAGATTCAATGACAGAGGTGGTGGGGAACAGATCTATTAAACTGCATGATGAAATAACCAATGCTCTCAGGAATAGTGTTAATAACAGAATTCAATATGATGTGTACTCAATAATGTACAAGGCTTTTTTGGGAATACAGGAAACATCCCCTATATTAGACGAAGGAGTTCTTAGAAACTTCTTTATGTTTGCCAAAGCCTACTGTGAAAATATTCACAAAAGTACATATGATTATCTGAAGCTGGACGCCTTTGATACCTACATCGCTTATTATAATGCATTTCTAAATTCAATTAAAAAAATGAATGAATGGATTTCAGATGGAATGATAGACATTTACTGGAATGTTGTTAAAGAATATCGGCGTATTGCGACAAAGTGTAATGTAAATGATCTTAAACCAGTATATGATGCTTATCATGAACTGGGAATTGTCGTGTATAACAGTGGTGACAGTAAGAAAGCAAGTGAAATTGATGATGAATATGTGAAATTTGTGGAAGAGGCAAACGATGCTTATGCTTTGGCTAAAGCATTAAATTCGTTAGCATTTGATCTTTCGGCCAATCATTTATATTCTGAAGCATATGGCCATGGAAAAAGATCTCTTGAGGTTGCATTAGAAGCTATTCTTCGGGTTGCTGAAGAAAAGAAAAATAAAATTGCAGGCAGCCTTTATGAGTTTTATAAGCAATTTTTCCTGCTTTCTGAAAACAATAAAGAAAACTGTCAGCAGGAGATTGAAAGCTTTATAAAACAAAATAGTAATCTTCTAAATACAATTTATACGATTTCGGAAGCAGATGATAGCTATATAGTAAAAGTGCTATGGGAACAAATGCTGACGACGAGAGGGAATATCCCTTGGTATTTTATCGAAGATAAAGACAGTAGAGCAAAACATGCCCGTTTTGCATTGGATTATGGAAAAACGACATATTTATTGAGGAAATATTATTATGGTGCAGATAATCCCAAAACACTTCAGTCATTTCATAATACTGGAGCGTATCTTCTGAAATACGCGGAATACTGTCTGCGAGGAGAAATTACTGATCGATCACTGGATTTAAGTACTGCGTTTGCAGCGGCTGAAAATATTTTTGCCGAGGCATTTCAAGAACGGCAAAAATATTTAAAAAAGAGTTCGCGTATAGATAGAGAGAAATATCTTTTAGACATTGAAAAAACTTCATCAAATAATGGCCCTGGTTTTCTGGAGATTTATAATATTGGAGAAATAGACGAATGTTATAATGGGAAACTGGCCGAATGCCCTAATGCGGCTTTGGAGTCCCTTCAGTATCAGTCCTATGCTTACTATATGCTGTCCATTATTCAAGAAGATAAATCAGATCAGGAGGTATTTCTGCAAAAAGCAGTGTCTCTTTCTGATAAAGTAACTATAGCAAGAAGTATTGTCCTTGGTCCATGTCACAGGAAGACTCTTGAAAGTATGAGATATAGCGCAGAATATTATTTTGCAAGTGGTGATAAAGAGAAAGCAAGCATTAGAATGTGTTATGCTTTTAAGCATTTGAAAAATACTCAAGTATCAACGGAACAATATGAAGAATATAGCAGACTTTATGATGAGATGAGTATGAAGAATAAAAAACAAATCGGAGGGCAAAATGATTGACGAAGTTGGTGTTGTCCATGGTCGGTTTCAATTGCTGCATAATGAGCATATGAAATATATTCTGGAAGGAAAAAAACGGTGTAAACATTTGATTATCGGTATCTGCAATCCGGATAAATCGCTGACGAAATATTCAGAGAACTGTCCGCATCGTTCAGAAGCTGCGTCTAATCCGTTTTCATATTATGAGCGGTTTCAGATGATCCAGGGCGCGATGATAGAAAGCGGGATAAGTCTTTATGATTTTGATATAGTTCCATTCCCTGTTAATTATCCTGAATTAATATTTTGTTATACACCTCGCAGGGCCAAATATTACATGACTATTTATGATGAGTGGGGAACAGAAAAAAAGACGGCTTTGGAGAAGATAGGATGTATTGTAGAAGTTATGTGGAAGAAAAATATTGATCAGAAACTTATTAGTGGTACAGATGTCAGGCAGTGCATAAGTGCTGGTAAGGCATGGAAACAATATGTGCCATTAAGTGTGTTTAAATACATAACAGAACACGGATTAGATAAGCGAATTGTCGACGGTGGGTAATATGGTTATAGGAACATTTGCATATTGTGGTTCCGGACAGGATACGTTAGCAGATAGTTTTTGCAGATACCGGAATTATAAGAAATATAGTATGGGCGATGTTTTTCGTAATATTGCCTGCGACCGCAGCCTGCAGCCTACTCGTGACGTTCTGCAGATGCTCAGGATAGAATATGATAAAAAGTATGGCAGGACATTTGCACCGGAGCAGATTTTGAAAATTATCCAAAGAGACAATTGCAATAGAGTTATTATAACGGGTATCAGAACTCTGGAAGAATATTATATATTTAAAAACCGATTGGATTTAAGGTTAATTTTTGTTTATGCAGAGCCTCGAACCAGATTAGTACGCATGCTAAGGAGGGGGGAGAAGAAAGATTGCAATACGGTCTGTGAATTAAGACGCAAGATGGAAAAGGAAAATGAATTGTTTGATTATCGTAAACTGGAAGAAGTCGCCGATATCAAGTTTGATTTTGGAATGAATATACAGGAATACAGAGAATCAGAACAAGAAATCATACGGGAATTAGAGGAAAGAATATATAAGCTATATGTGGAGAACAAGCGGTAAGATTATTAAAACAGCATTTTTAGGGGGCATTGTACCAGCGGCAGTTGCAATTTTGACATGTATAATTAAAGGACAGCCTGTTGATGAGACTTTTATAGTGACACTTATTATATATATTGCAGCAAGTATAGTTACTTGTATTGTCGTGTGCATATATGAAGGATGGTTCATATCAAGGTTTGATTTATGGCGTATTGGGAAAATACGGGGATTGTGGAAAAAGAGAGGCCTGATAAAACAGATTGAGCAAAGTTTTTATGAATCTAATGTGGTGAAGATAAAGGTTACACGAGGATATGATCTGCTGAAAAAAGAAAACGAATATGGGTTTAGCAAGATTTTAGAGAATCTTAAATCCGGGAAAAAAAGAAAACATAAGGATAAAGTGGAAGTTCGGGTTTTGCTTATGATCCCTTGTTTTCAGGAGCCTCATGTCAGAGATAGATATGAACGTCATTCAAATGACGGGAAGAAAAAATATCTGGAGAGTTGGTATAAATTTCTGGAAAGATCTCGGGAATATATTTCTGAGGACTTGTCAATTAACGTCAGGTTCTACTTTGGAAGTCATGCAAGATGGCGGTTTTACATATTTTCCAAACCGGCTGCAGCAAATACGGATGTATTTCTTTCGACTTATGAAAAAAACATACCAGGGAGCGAAGAGCCAATGTATAAAATTATCAAAGGTGAAAAGAACATCGGTATGTTTATGACGAACTATTTCGATGAACTATGGGATACTGCTTTGACCCCAATGAAATTGTATCAATATATCAACAGCGGGAAGTGTACTAACGGCTTTTGTACGCATTGTACAAAAGATAGAAAAAATGGATGCCATTCTTGTGAAAGGCTGGATTGCAATCACAAAAAGTTGTGTAAACAACTAGTTGAGAAGTATAGTGGAACGTTGAAAAAATTTAATGTTAAAGTATAATGCGGCTATGAAAAATTTAAATAGAAATGAGTTGAATACATTAAGAGAACGACTGTGTATCGCAGCATCACTATTGCGCTATGGGGTATGTGTGAATTTATTGACAGGAAAATTATTTTATCTTCCATATTACCCCAGGCATAGATGCAAAAGTTTATGCTTAATTCGCCATGGCAAAACATTTGCCATAGATCAGGGTGAATTTATGAATAATGATTCTGCTAACAGTAAGTTGACGAAATCCGGAGTAAAAGAGCTGGTCAATTTGTCTGAAAGTATTGCCGGACTAAATCCGGATGTTATTCTAGTCGGACCTTTGGAGCGGACACTTGCAACCTATAAGGTTATATCCCGGAATATAGATGGCGATCCACTTGTAAAAGAATGTAATTATTTACTTGGAATAAATAATAGTGTATGGGGCGGTAAAACATTTGAAATGTTAGATATAGATGATCTATGTGTATTTTTGCTTCGGGAATGTAAACGAAATATCTTCGTAAAAACCCGCGCAGGTGACAGCTGGGGCGATGTACTTTTGCGCTGTACAAAACTCCTGCGGGATATTGATAAAAATTATTTTGGAAAGAATGTTCTCTTGGTAAGTCAGGGAAGCATTTATCAAGGACTGAAAATCTTACTGCATAAAGAAAAGAAACCATGGGATGGATATGAGACAGGAGCTATGTTTGGAATAGTATCGGCAAAGAGTGAAAAAGTTGGATATGGAAAGATTTTTAGAATATATTAGCTGGACCTGACGTTTACAATTTCGGCTGATAGCGAAGTCATCATGTTAATATTAACTTCCTCTCATTTTACGCCTAAGTTTGTTCATGACAGGGGAAAGATAAGGTTTTATAACGCTGGAAAGTGGTATGAAACACTTCATAAAACAGAAGCATATAATATGTATCAGCATAATCTTAAGGTGGTTAAATGATTATTCCGGAAGGTTTTGAGCCATCTGTCCGGATTTTGAGAGCCACCGTTCCGGGAAATGTGAGCCAGTCAAAATAGACGATTTTGTTCTCAATAGAGTACTTACTGAGGCATTACTTGTAAAGGCGGCTAACGCCCCGCTATAGCGGCTCTGGCCTTGACAAGTAATGCCTCAGTAAGTCCAGAACAAACAAGCAAAATCAAAGTGGCTCTATGCCATCGGAACTATGGCTCTGACTTTGTCGGACAGGCGGCTCCGCCGCACCGTAATATTCAGGTTAAACCATGAAGATCTGTGGGTCAGCGATAATACATACGAGTGGTTCGGGAATGGAATATATTTTTTTGAAAAACAGCTATCAGAGAGCTTATGATTGGGCAGAAAGAAATTCAAACTATAAAGAACCGGCAGTTCTGGGAGCGGTAATTGATCTGGGATATCCGAGACGGGCAGACAGTAATTATCTGATACCATAAAAATGTCTGCAAAAAATAACGCAGGCGTTTGTTTAGTATACTTAAGGAGCAAAGACAAATGAAAATATTGATCACTGGAGCCAGAGGATTCGTAGGGAAAAATCTGGTGGAATCTCTTAAAAACATCCGCGACAGCAAAGATCGTGTTCACTGGATCAGCGGACTGGAAGATCCGTCCAAACTGGTTATCTATGAATACGACATTGATTCCACTTCGGAGGAACTGGATGCTTACTGCAGTGATGCGGACTTTGTATTTAATCTTGCCGGGGTGAATCGGCCGAAAGATCCGGAAGAGTTTATGAAAGGAAATTTCGGATTCGGTTCCATTCTTCTTGAGACCCTGAAAAAGCATGGCAATAAAGCTCCGGTTATGCTTTCCAGCAGCATTCAGGCCAGTCTGGAAGGGCGTTTTGCGGGAAGCGAATATGGGAAAAGCAAACTGGCCGGAGAAGAGCTGTTCCGTAAATATGGTGAAGAGACTGGCGCAAAGGTTCTCATTTACCGGTTCCCGAATCTGTTCGGAAAATGGTGCAGACCCAATTATAATTCGGCTGTTGCGACTTTCTGTAACAATATTGCCAATGATCTGCCTGTCCAGGTTAATGACCGCAGTACTGAACTTGAGCTTTTATATATTGATGATCTGATTGAAGAGATGCTGCTTGCCCTGAACGGCTGCGAACACAGGGATGATAAGGAATTCTGTTACTGCCCGGTTACTTTCCATGTGACTCTGGGACAGATCGTGGATCTGCTGTATTCCTTTAAAGAGAGCCGGACAGATCTTTCTGTGCCTGACATGAGTGATGGTTTTACAAAACGGCTTTATGCCAATTATCTGTCCTATCTGCCTGCGGACGGTTTTTCTTACAAACTGAAAATGAACAAAGATGACCGAGGCAGCTTTACAGAGATTCTGCGGACAGCAGACCGAGGACAGGTTTCTGTCAATATAAGCAAACCCGGAATCACCAAAGGCCAGCACTGGCATCATACGAAAAATGAGAAGTTTGTGGTTGTGTCGGGAAAAGGGCTGATTCAGCTCAGGAAAATCGGGACAGATGAAAATGGCAGTCCATATCCGGTAGTAAACTATGAAGTGAGCGGAAATGAAATAACTGTAGTTGAAATGATACCAGGATATACTCACAACATCATTAATTTATCCGATACGGAAGATCTGGTGACACTCATGTGGGCCAATGAACCTTTTGATCCGGAGCATCCGGATACATATGGAGAACCGGTATAAGAAATAAGGAGCTATTATGAAAACAGATTACACAGATATAAAGTTTAAAGACAACGGGAAATTAAAACTGCTGATTATTGTCGGAACCCGTCCGGAGATTATCCGCCTCAGCGCGGTAATTACCAAATGCCGGATGTATTTTGATACAATTCTGGCTCATACCGGGCAGAATTATGACTACAATCTTAATGGTGTTTTTTTCAGGGATCTGAAGCTGGATGATCCGGAAGTATATATGGATGCCGTAGGTGATGATCTTGGTGCGACGGTAGGAAATATTATTAATGCTTCTTATAAGCTTATGGTTCAGGTGAAGCCGGATGCGCTTCTGATTCTCGGCGATACAAATTCCTGCCTGTCGGCAATCGCGGCGAAACGGCTTCATATTCCGATTTTCCATATGGAGGCAGGCAACCGGTGTAAGGATGAGTGCCTTCCGGAAGAGACAAACCGGAGAATTGTAGATATTATTTCAGATGTGAATCTGGCTTATTCGGAACATGCGAGGAAATATCTCCATGAATGCGGACTTCCGAAGGAAAGAACCTATGTGACCGGTAGTCCGATGGCGGAAGTACTCCACAAGAATCTGGATGAGATCCGTTCGTCTGATATTCTGGATCGGCTGGACCTTGAACCGGGGAAGTACATGCTGCTTTCTGCCCATCGTGAGGAAAATATTGACACGGAAAAGAATTTCCTTTCACTTTTTACAGCAATAAACAGGCTTGCGGAGAAGTACGACATGCCGATTCTTTATTCCTGCCATCCGAGATCAAGGAAACGGCTGGAGGAGTCGGGATTTGAACTGGATCCGCGGGTGATCCGTCATGAACCGCTGGGATTCCACGATTACAATCATCTCCAGATGAATGCGTTCGCCGTTGTTTCCGATTCCGGTACGCTTCCGGAAGAAAGTTCCTTCTTTACATCTGTGGGAAATCCTTTCCCGGCAGTGTGCATCCGGACTTCGACGGAACGCCCGGAGGCGCTGGATAAAGGCTGTTTCATTCTGGCCGGAATCGATGAAAAATCTCTGGTGCAGGCAGTGGAAACAGCAGTGGAAATGAATGAAAACGGAGATCTGGGTATACCGGTTCCGGATTATGTGGAAGAGAATGTAAGCACAAAAGTAGTGAAGATTATCCAAAGTTATACCGGTGTTGTGGACAAAATGGTGTGGAGAAAATTTTAATACTGTGATTATAACGGGGAGACGCATGCGAGAAAAGAAGAAAGGATCAGATTTAAATACAACTGCCCGGGCTGTCCTTGCGCTGACTGCCAATGCACTTTTTGATGCCCGCCGCCCGGTTCCGGAAGAGATCGACTGGCAGCAGGTATATGAAGAATGCTGCCATCAGGCTGTACCGGCCCTGGGAATGAGGGGCGCACAGGAGGCGGCAGGCGTTCCAGAGGAGATTCTGCAGAAATGGAAACAGACCGTGATTGCCTCGGCCTATAATAATCTCCGTGTGTCCTGGGAACACAATGAGCTTGACCGATTAATGAAAAGCGCGGAAATTCCGTATGTCGTTCTGAAGGGATGTGCCTCGGCTCTGTATTACCCGGATCCGTCGGAACGCGTCATGGGAGATGTGGATTTCCTGGTGAGAAAAGAGGATATGGAGCGTGCCGGAAAAGTTCTGGAGCAGGAAGGATTTGTCCCATGGGACGAGGAGCACATCTGTCACGTTGTATACCGCAGGCCGCCGGCACATTATGAAATGCATTTCGAACCGGCGGGAGTGCCATATGGCAGAGCAGGAGAACTTGTCAGGGAATATATGAAGAATGTTATGGAGCAGGCACATGATGTAGAGTATGAGAATGGAACGATTACCTGTCCCTCTGTTTTTCATCACGGCCTGATTATTCTTTTACATACAAGCCACCATCTGCTGGGGGAAGGAATCGGCCTGAGGCATTTGTGCGACTGGGCTGTGTTCTCGGCGTCTCTGTCAGATGAAGAATTCCGTGAGATATTTGAAGAAAAGTTCCGTGCCATTGGAGTATGGAGGTTTGCCGGAATATTGACCCGCACAGCGGAACGCTGGCTGGGCTGCCCGCATCGTGAATGGCCGGACGCTCAGAAATTGGAGCTGGAAGATGCAATTATTGAAGATATTTTTGAAAGCGGAAATTTCGGACAAAAATCAGAAGACCGGTCATATGAGACGTATCTGATTTCAAGCCGGGGAAAAGGCGGAGTAGGACGAACATCTATGCTTCGCCAGATGATTTTTTCACTGAACGAGATTATACATATGAAATGGCCGGTGTCGAAGAAACTGTGGATTCTGCTCCCGTTTGGATGGGGCTACTATGGAATCCGGTATCTTGTGAAGATCTGCCGGGGACAGAGGCCGGCGCTGCATCCGGGGAAAGTAATAAGCGGGGCAGCGAAGAGGAAAGAGGTTTATAAGGAGTTCGGGCTGTTTGAGAGAGGATGAAAAGCAAAAGTATGGCATTTTGTACAAACTGCGGCTACAAGGTCGAGAGTGAGTGGAAATTCTGCGCTGTATGCGGACATCATTTGAAGAAAAAGAAAATGCAATATCCGGCAGAGGGCATTCTTTTTACGTTGAAAAAGATGAATTGGGAACCGGCAGACAGTATGACAGATGAGAAAACTGAGCAGACGTGGGTTGTATATCGGGATGGGCGCATCTATTCCTATGCTAGTTATTGCGTAAGCGGAGATTCTGATTCACAAAAGGGGCAGCTGGATAAAAAAGAGTTTTGTGAATTGTGCAGACTGCTGTGTAAATTCAGAAAAGTACCAGGTGTAAGAGAGGCGTGCTCCAGAGGCACAGGATACGATATGATTGTTTATAATACGGAGGGAGCAGAAGAACATAGATTTTACGGTCATATACGTAGAAATAAATGTCTGAAAAGGCTGAGCAACCTTATATGCGATATTCCCGGATTTTATTTTGGAGAATACGGACCTGCGTGCAGAATCATATTTAATTAATAACTTCAGTAGGGGGATAGCTGCATTGATTTATAATGAAAAACATTCTGTCCGGTTTTCGCTTCCGGGACAGAATGAACAAAGTTATAAAAAAATTGAGCTGCCGGAGATTTTCCGGAAGATTCAGAATAAAGAACCGTTGTATCTTAATAGAGTGGTTCTGGAAGGATTCTCGATCAATGCGTATCGGGAATATTATCAGCTGCCTGCAGACGAAATGGTTGAAATATGGATAGAGAGTATAACAGACTGCCTGTTTCTGGGAAAGGACGGAATAGCCATGGAGCTGTCTTTCTGTTATCTGAGAACTCCGGATTCCATTGCAGGTATATCATTTGAGGATAATATTTTTTATAAAGGAAAGGTTCATTTTTCCTGCAGTTGTATTGATGATGTGGATTTATCTCTGACTGGAAGCAGCTTCTGGGATACTGAGCTGATTTTTGATTCTGTGCAGTTCGGTGAGAAGAATCTTTATCTGGACAAGACAAATTTTTATGGCCGGGACAGTTCGGTTATTTTTGATAAGACGGATTTCGGTATGAATGGTGAGATCCTTTTTTCATATATGCGCGGACTGAAAGGCAAGGTTGAATTATATAAATGTGCGCTTGGTGAAAATATGCTGGATTTTGCCTATATGGATTGTCCGGACTGTCAGTTCATTTTCTGGGATCTGGAGACTCCTTCTGTACCGATTGATTTTGTGGACTCAAAAGTCCGTATGATCATCCTGTATAAAGTCAATGTCAACGGACTTCTGGATTTTCGTATTCTGACTGCTGAAGATATTATTATTCAGGAAAGTGTGATCAGAGACTGTGTTTTGCTGGGAAATCAGGGATACAAGAATTACACTTCCTACTGTCTGAAAAAATCTACGTTGCTGGGACGCGTCAAAATCCAGAATAAGTTTTCAAAGAAGCTTTTTGCTCATCAGAAGCAGTTGGTATGTGACACCAGAACGGAGGATAATGAGATTGTTCTCTGCCAGACTTCATCTACGGATAAGGCAAATCAGCTGACAATTCTGGCTGAGAATTATCACAGCGAGGGCGAGGCAGACAACGAGGACCGGGCATATGTACTGAGCAAAAGATATCGCAGCAGAGGCAGAGTGCATGATAACTGGACGGATTACGCAGCAGTCGGAAGGACAGAGGAATATCAGCGCAGTTTTTTTAAAAGACTTGCAGCATATATGGAGATTACTGTAAAGCTGGCGGGCACGGCATTAGCCTGGCTGTTTGAGAAGATATTTCTTGACCTGCTGTGTGGAAATTATGCAACCCGCCCGTTTAAGTTTCTGTGCTGGATCATAGTGATTGTAACGGGATTTGCATTTATTTACGCGGGAATCATAGGTGTCGATAATGTGCATTTCCAGCTGGCGGATACGATCTATCAGAATATAAACAGCGGGACGGCTGCATGGCTCTACAGCCTGCAGGTGTTTCTGCAGATAGATAATGGGGATCTGGCGCCTCGGATGGCGGAACTCTATTATCTGATGGTGGGAGAGAAGATTATCGGCCTGATGATGTTTTCAATTTTTGTTGTGTCATATACAAGAAAGGTAATTAAATAATTTATCCAAAAGAAATTTAGGAGACTACAAAATGAATGAGTATTCCAGAATTCTGATTGAACAGTACTGTATGGAGCACAATTCCAGAAAAGGCAGAAGGTTAGCCAGACTGGTTGATATGTCATACAATATAGAGGCAGTGGCTTCAGACAGCGACGCGATTTTCCTTGAAGCGGTGATTGAACAGGAGCAGAATCCGGAGCTGAAAGCAGCACTGCAGGATCTTTCGGATTTTCTGTTTATATAATATAAATCTATAAAAAAGATGTATCGACTCAAAACATTAGGTTGACATTATTTGCACAGAGTATTATTTTTGAATTAGTCATTTGGTTTTGCATATGAAGGCGAACATTCGGATAATCCGGCGGTTAGGAGGAAAGGATTTTTATGAAAGAAAAAACATCAGGGCCGGACGCCGGACTGTATCAGGCGATCATAGATTCTTATCTGGAGACCGGCTCAGTTCTGAAAACGTCCCGCACCCTGTCGGTCTCAGAAGTTAAAGTGCGGAGAGTTCTGTTGACGGAAGGACTCTGGTCGAGCCGCACCAGTCTGCAGGTACAGCATTATTATAATCAGAATATGACGGCGTCTCAGATTGCCCGGCTTCTCCATACAACAGAAAAGGCAGTACAGCAATATATGCCGTATGAACGGGGAATGTATAACAAAGAAGACAGGACAGCTGATGCTCAACATTCCGCCATTTACAGGGAAAGAATGCGGAGAGCAAAAGAGAGGACCCTGAAAAAGGCGGCTCAAATGGCTGAAGAGGAAGGGTGGAAGGAAATGAACAGTGAATACATGCAGAAGAATTTATCGATGGAGAGAAAGATTTGTGTTCTTCATATGGAATTGTCTCACTGGGAGCATCCGGCGCCGGGACAGGAGTTTGAAAATGAAGCAGACAGACAGGCGTACGAAGAGTATCAGAGGGCTGCCGCAGCGTACAGGGAAGATACTGCGGACGAAGAACTGCGGGTCCTCAGAACTTATGGAAAACTGAAATATGATAAAACGATTACCCGGGACGTTATCGTTCCCGTGGAAATGCCGCTGTATGCTGTCCACTATATGATTCAGAGAGCATTTGGCTGGCAGAATTCTCATTTACACAGATTCAGTCTTCCGCAGGACAGGTTTTTAAAAATGACCGAAGGAAAAGCGGCGCACTGGCTTGATCTCGTGGGAATTTTATTCCCCTCGCCTCTGATGGATGATGAGGATCGGTTCTGGGCAGACGATTATGAGAGAGGAAGTTTCAGGAACTGGCTCAGAAGAAAGTATACAGGGCCTTACCAGTCTCTGAATCATCATGAAGGGATTGTACAGTGCAGCATGGACAGGAAATATATTCTTCAGAGATGGCCCGAATTGAAGGAAAAGCCGGTCCGGGATGTGTTTCTGATGTTTGAGGAAGAACCGAATCAGCTTCTTGAGCGTCTTCCCATCGGACAGGTTCTGGCTGTATCAGATGAAGAAAGAAAGGGAGAACCGGATCTGGCAGATGCATTTGAAGATTTCCTGAATGACTCATTAAAAGCAGAAATTGCGCAGATATTAAAAAGCGGGAAAGATGAGCCGGACATACAGCCTGTTGTCCAATGCTGTACGGATGTGCTGCTGTACGAATATGATTTTGGCGATGGATGGCTGGTGAAAATCACTGCGGACAGAGACTGCGGCAGGCAGATCCGGAATGGAAGAACAGATGCGGACGCGGCGGAAAAGGCTGTTCAGACTGTATGCGAAGAGAACAGACCGGTCTGTATTGCGGCAGACGGACTCCCGGTGCTGGATGATGTGGGAGGACTTGACGGATATATCCGTTTCCTGCGGGGGATCAACAAGCAGAGCGAGTGGGCGTACTGGGCAGGAAAAGTGGCGGAAGAAGGCGGAAGCAGAGAGGAGATTCCGGAGCGGATACCGGACAACTGGGATTATGACAGCGGGGATACGCTTGAATGGGCCCGGAGTCTGGGCTGGACCGGCAGGATGAACAGGCCGGAGAAGATGCTTTAGATGATGTATATGAGAAAGATTTTGAATGAAAATGATCGCTTTTCAGAAAAGAAGCCGCTCCTCCGGTATGGTGAATGGAGCGGCAGTCTTTTGTTCAGATATTTATTGAACGGAAATCAATCTCCAGATCATTATAGATCCCGGGTTTGACTGTCTCAGAGAAAGTATATTCTGCGGTATCGTCAGATTCAAAAGAATAAACTGTGATCCTGTTTTTCTCCGGATCAACAATCCAGTATTCACGAACACCGGCAGTACGGTATTTGAAAAGTTTCGTATAATAATCCATGCGCCTGCTCCCCGGGGAGACAATCTCAATAATCCAGTCCGGCGCTCCTGTGCAGCCTGTGTCTGTGAGCTTGTCAGTGTCGCATATAATGCTGATATCCGGCTCGACATAGTTTTTATCATCTGCATTCAGAAATACGGCAAATGGTGCGATATCAACCTCGCAGGAGCCGCCTTTTCTATCAATGAAGTCTGCAATCTTACGATAGAGGGCTCCAAGTATTTGCTGATGTCTCCGGGTGGGCGGCGCCATCATGTATATCCGGCCGTCAATCAGTTCTGCACGCTGCCCGTCCGGCAGAGCGTAAATATCGTCAATAGTATACTCTTTGTTCTGATGCAGTAATGGCATGGTGACACATCCTTCCATAGCAAAAGTGTTGACAGGTGAATAAAGGTTATATGGAGCCTTGCTCCATTCGCTTATCAATGGCTTTTTCTCTGTTTTACACGGAAAGTATAGCATGAAACCGGTGATATGTACATAACAAACATTTCCGGACAATAGTCACAGAAGTTTTGATAGTTATACGTGTTTAGGGTATACTGATTGTGAGTGAAAAGAAAACGGGCTGTGAAACGACTATCCGGCGGAAGAAGGATTTACACTTTTCCGGGTAAAATCCGGTATGTCGGGCAGCTGTGCTTATATCCGGGAGGGGAAAAACAATGACAGATCATGAAAAGAAAATAGAGATAATGCGGAAGTATTATAAAGAAATAAAAACCAGCTTTGATTTTTTTATCAAGGGAGACATCCCAATAAAAAGAGTGGATAATGCTCTGAAAAAATTTGCTTCCGGCATGGACAGGACAACGATGATTGGTTTTTATGATACGACTGTGATGGGAAGCGGTAAAAGCGGATATATCTTCACGGATACCAAGGTATATTATTCAGAAACTCTGGAAAAGCCTAAAAAGTTATGGTATGACGATATAAAAAGCGTAGAATTGACAGATAAATATAAATCAAAAGACTGTGACCGGGGCCTGCGGTTTAATTTATATGATGGTTCAACAATTACCTGGACAAGCTGTTATTTAAATAAGACACCTCTCTTAAAATTTTTCAATGAGATGCTGGAATTTATGAATCAGCCGGAACAGGCTGATGAAGAGTCTGTCGACTATAAGAAACAGTTTGAGGCGGGAGCAGCATCGGGCGGTTCTGCTATTGGATCTTATGGTACAGTTAATAAGCTGTTTGATGAAGAAAAATTTCATGCCAGACAGGGACACGGTTTTGCTGCCGAAAGAGCCAATAACTTATACGACAGAATGACAGGCCATGATGCAAAGATTCTTGGAGATGACAATGCATTAAATGGAGCGGACAGAATCGTAGATGGAATAGAGATTCAGTCTAAATACTGCAAAACGGGGTCACGCTGTATTAACGAATGCTTTTCAGAAGACGGGAAGGGGGCTTTCCGCTATTATTCCCGGAACGGAAAGCCTATGCAGATAGAAGTGCCGTCTGATAAATATGACGCGGCGGTTGCAGCTATGGAAGAAAAAATCAAACGCGGTCAGGTTGATGGCGTAACAGATCCGGCTGAAGCGAAAAATATTGTAAGAAAAGGTCATTTTACATATGAACAGGCAAAAAATATCGCAAAAGCCGGGACGGTAGAATCTTTGACTTATGATGCTGTAAATGGCGTAATTATTGCATCCTCTGCATTTGGTATCAGCGCTATTGTAACATTTGCGGCTTCTGTATGGAATGGCGATGATTTCAATATTGCTCTGAAAAATGCCGCATTTTCCGGGATCAAAGTCGGAGGGACTGCATTTATAACAAGTGTACTTGCAAGCCAATTGTCAAAAGCAGGTCTTAACAGTGCATTAGTAGGCAGTTCAGAAGCCATTGTTTCTTTAATGGGGCCGAAAGCATCTGCCATGCTTGTAAATGCTTTCAGGAGCGGAAGTAACATATATGGCGCGGCGGCAATGAAAAGTGCGGCAAAACTTTTAAGGGGAAATGTAATTACAGCAGGAGTTACCGTTGTTGTTCTGTCTTCATTTGATATAGCCAATATTTTCAGAGGCCGTATTTCAGGAAAGCAATTGTTTAAAAATCTGGCAAATACCACTTCTACAGTAGCCGGAGGTACTGCTGGCTGGATAGGCGGCGCGGCAGTGGGGTCGGCGGTCTTTCCGGGTGTGGGAACTGTTATAGGAGGTTTGATCGGTTCATTAAGCGCCGGTGCAGTTGCGAATAAAGCTACAGATACAGTGCTGGGAGCTTTTATAGAAGATGACGCGGATGAAATGGTACGCATCATTGAAAAACAATTTGCTGAATTGGCAAAGGATTATCTGCTGAATCAGAAAGAAGCGGAAAAAATTACAGATGCATTAAAAGACAGATTGGACGGCAAAAAGTTAAAAGAAATGTTTGCCAGCTCCGACAGACAGGCTTATGCCCGGGATATGCTTGTCCCGCTGATAGAAAAAGAAGTTTCCAGGAGAAAATATATTGAACTTCCGACAGATGAAGAAATGCTGATAGAGATCAGAGGGATTATAGAAGATATGGAAGAGGCGTCGTAACATATGAGTAAGTAGGAAAGTAGGAGTTCCCGGTAAACTATGAGTACTGGCTCGTAGTTTCCCGGATATTCTGCTTTTAAACTTTTTACGGACTTTTCTTCACAGCCTCTCAATACAGGTGCCTGGAATTTTTACCTGGGATAACAATTCCCAGATTTACCATTTCGTAAGCGTTCCGTACGGTGATGTGGATTTTGAAAATGATATAATTTACTGCTCCACTACTGAAGACGGTGAACAGGCATGCTATGCCGTGCCCATTTATGATTACAGCGAATTAAGAAAAAGAGCAGAAGACATTGTTAATGATTCTGCTGCAGAGTGAAAGGAGACAAAATAAACCGCGACCCGATTAACGTCTTGATTGCCGCGGCCACACCCTTCGCAGTGGTCGTGCTGCCATAGTTTTTCATACATATGAAGGAACAGAGCCATCTGTGGGGAAAAGGCGGCTTTATCACAAACAGCACAAATGGACAGAGAGCAGGGACCGTATTATAATACAGGTACGTAATGAATTTTGAGAAACAGGTGGTTCAAATGGAAGAGCAGAAAGAATTCATAAAAACCGCGGAGGATTTTTTTCAGGCACTTCCGCCTGAGAGGAGCCGGGAATATGAAAAACAGCTGACCAGATTTACCGATCAGTACAGCAGACCGGAACATCTGGAGTGTTATAATAGAATGATTGAAGAGAATCATGCCAATGCTTATGAAGCGTTTTTCTGTCTGTGTACGATTTACCGGCACAACAGAGATTACGCCAGGCTGAATTCCCTGCTTCAGTCGTGCAGCAGGTTCAAAAGGCATTTATCTTACAATCACATACTGGCCATGTATCAGGTTCACAGCGAGTCTTTTTATGATTATGATGAATTGCTGATAATGACCTGCCGTGACGCGGAGATGATGAATGACAATTCCGGATACCTTCATACATTTGCCAATGCTTTCGCGACGATCTGTGAGAAATGCGGAGAAAATAACTGTGAAAGTATTATAAATGAATGGTATGATCAGGCATTGAATGCGGTAAACAGGGCGATTGAATTGGAGCCGCTGTACGCCAAATATTACAGTACAAAGGCCAGAATTCTGAATCTCAGAGGGAATTATGGCGAAGCGCTGCAGCTGATCATGTACGCAATCAGTCTGGAGAAGTCAGAGCGTCCGGATTACGCGCTGACGATTTCAAACTATCAGTATTACCGTCTGTACATATCCATGTGCCAGCAGCGCGCCTGGTTTGAGAAGAAAATTCATTCCCTGGAGCAGAAGCTGACAGCCGGCGCCCCGGCAGAAACGGCCGGGAAACCGGACAGGGAGAGCGGCGGAAAGGAAGACGGGATGAATAGCCGGGGAAGCGGCGGAAAGTCAGACGGAATGAACAGCGAGGAGAGCAGCGGAGTGACAGGCGGCGAGGCGGAAGATGAGGCACCCAGAGCTTATCGCGGTCAGGAACCATACTATTTTGTGAGTTATGCCCATCTGGATCACGATACCGTCTATCCTCTGATCCGCTGCCTGCAGAAGCGGGGATTTCATATCTGGTTTGACGAAGGCATAGAACCGGGAAAAGAGTGGCCGGAGGAGATTGCCCTTCATATTATGCAGAGCGAGAGCGTTCTGGTAATGCTCAGCGCCCAGTCCATCAATTCGCCGAATGTACGCCGGGAGCTGAGCCTGGCATTATCTGAAAATAAAAAAATCATCGCGGTTATGCTGGAAGAAGTTGTTCTGTCGGCGGGGATGCGTCTGCAGCTGGAACTGCAGCAGATGATTATGAAGTACCAGTATTCCGATGAAAGATTTCTGGAAAAATTATGTTCTTGTATCAGCGGGGAGCAGCAGTAATGGAATGGAATAAGAATGTGTTGACCATAGAGGAAGTATATACAGAATCCAAAACAGGTAGCCGGGAAAAGAATGAGGATGCCGTGTATTATAATGCGGATTTCATTGCCGTCATAGACGGCGCTACCAGCAAGACAGAAGCGGACCTGGACGGAAAGACAGGTGGACAGCTATGCGCGGGGCAGATTGTGAACACGATCCGGAACCTGAAGGGAAATATAACAGCTCCGGAAGCAGCCCGGCAGATCTGGCAGGATTTAAAAGAAATGGAGAATAAATACCGGCTGGAGGAAAAAGGAATCCACAGCTGTGCTTCGGCAGTTATTTTCAGCTGTTTCAGAAAGGAAATCTGGCTGGTCGGCGATTGCAGATATATGATAAATGGACAGGAGTATTCCGAAGTAAAACACATTGACCGTGTGTTGAGCGAAGCGCGTGCGGCTGCCGTCCATATGCTGCTGGAAAAAGGGATAACGGAGGAGCAGCTGATGGAGCACGATTTCAGCCGTGAAATGATTCTTCTCCTGCTCCGGGAGCAGAAATATCTGGAAAACGGGCCGGAGCCGTACGGTTATCCTGTTTTTAACTGCCATACAGAGCCAGGCAATATTATTATCCGGAAAGTGCCGGATAAATCCAGTATCGTTCTGGCGTCGGACGGCTATCCTGTCCTGAAGGAAACTCTGGCTGAAAGCGAGAGAGAGTTATCGGAGATTTTAAAGAAGGATCCCCTGTGCTATAAGGAGTACTGCTCTACAAAAGGACTGAAAAAAGGAAATGTGAGCTTTGATGACAGGAGTTATATCCGGTTTTCACTTAAGTGACTGAAAAGGCAAAGTAGATTCTGGCTGAATATTTTAGGGATTCATTATTGAAGAAAAGAGTTTGCAGATTATTATGGGGAATAAATAAGATAAGTGAAAAAAACGTATTAAACGGATAAGAATATTAATAAAATAGTAGAAAATATATTGACAAAGGTGAAAAATACACATAATATGAAGCTGAAAGGAGGAGACGCCCATGTTGATCCGATTTAATGTCAGAAATTTTTTATCCTTTAATACTACTGAAAAAAATAGTTCAGAGGAATTTTCAATGATTGCGGGAAAAGTCAGAAGTAAAAAAGATCATGTGTATGATGATGGGAAGATTAAGCTTTTGAAGTTTGCCGCTATATATGGAGCAAATGCATCTGGAAAGTCTAATGTTGTAAAAGCGATGAATTTTATGCAGTATACTGTTGTTGCAGGTCTGCCCAAAGGACATACAGAACAATATTGCAAAACTGATCCGGAAAACAGGGATAAACCCAGCTATTTTGAAATGGAGATATTGTTAAATAAAAAGTATTATGCATATGGATTTGAAGTGATTTTAAGTCAGAGTAAATTTATTTCAGAATGGCTTATAGAATTAAAGGAAGATAATTCTGAAAAGGTACTGTTTGAAAGAGATATAGAAAAAGGAACATATCTCCTGGGAAGCGATTTTAAAGAAAAGGGCCTTTATGAGAAGATGGAAGTCTATGCTGGCGATATCCGGGAAGATTCGACTGTACTGTTTCTCTACATTATGAATCAGAATAAAAAAAACCTGTATGATGAATATAAGAAAGCAAGAATATTAAGAAGGGTTTTCAGATGGATCCAGATCAAGCTGGATATTAATTACCCTAATCAGCCGATATCAGATTATTCTTATCTGGCAAAAGCCGATAATGTAGAACAGGTATGCAAAATGATCTCGGCCTTTGGAACTGGAATTACCAATTTCACGATGGTAGATGTTCCACTGGAAAAAGTAATGGGCAATATTCCGAAAGAGATTCAACAGCATATTTTGAGTGATATAGAAAATAAACAGGCAGAACTTAGAAAGGCTGGGCAGGATAAAGGACCAGTACTGGTTATGCGGAGTGATTCAGATTTTTTTATGATTACGTTGGAGAAAGATGCTTTGCCTAAATGTCAGACAATTGAGTTTTCGCATGGAAGAAAAGATATACTTTTTCAGATTTCAGAAGAATCGGACGGTACAGTAAGAATATTGGATTTGCTGGAAATATTGCTGGGGGGATCTGGAAAGACTTATGTGATTGATGAATTAGACCGTTGTCTGCATCCAAGTCTAACATATAAATTTGTAGATACTTTTTTGAATGTTGCTTCAAAAAAGAATATTCAATTAATTGTTACTACACATGAATCCCGTCTTCTTGATTTTGATCTGCTAAGAAGAGATGAAATATGGTTTGTAAATAAGAATCAAAAGGGGGAATCAGATATCTATTCCCTGGAAGAGTATAATGCAAGATTTGATCAGAAAATTGATAAGGCATATCTGGAAGGGAGATATGGGGGAGTACCTGTATTCAGTACTGTTTTTCCTGTTGGGGAGGAATAGCTTGTGAGAGAAAAACGGAATTTTGCAGAACGGACAAAAGCACTTAGGTCAGATGAAGTACGCAAGAAGTATTTTCTTGTTTATGAGGGGAAAGATACAGAATTATTATATTTTGATGCAGTGAATGAGTTGAGAAGGGAAATAAAAATTAATCCTTTAATAGAGTTAGTACCTATTGTTCGCAGTTATAGTGAGGATGGCTGGAGCAATCCCAAAAAAATTGTAGACCGTATGAGTCAGAATATACAGGAAAGTCAGACCGGCGTTATTTCATATGAGACTATGCTTAATTGGATAATGGAATATTTTCAGGATGAAGGCTATATCGCAAATAATCGTACCTTTGCAAAAACAGTGTGGAGAACATTGCAGTGGATATGTGAAGAAAAATTAAAAGTGTCTTTGAATGATAATATTCATGATTTGAACTGTGCATGTCAAAAATTATTTGAGTGTCTGAATAAAGAGACTGAGTTCAGCAATTTAGTGATCGACATAGCTAAAATAGTAAATTATGGGAAAATAACCTATGAAGAGAACTTTGACAAAATATGTTTTATTGTAGATAGAGATAAAGAGAGTTTTACTGCGGAACAATACGATTATGTTATATTGCAGTGTGAAGAGAAACATTATGGATTCTTTCTTACCAATCCATGTTTTGAGTTCTGGCTTTTATTACATTTTACAGATGTAGGAGATCTGGATAGTGATAAATTACTTGAGAATCCATTGGTTACTGCAAAATACAGGTATGCAGAAAGCGAATTGCGAAAAAGAATACCCGGGTTTAAAAAATCAAAATATGATGCGCTTTCGTTAGTGAGAAATATTAATACAGCTATTACTAATGAAGAATATTTTTGTGAAGAAATTATCGGCTTAAAGACAAATGTAGGGAGTAATATAGGTATTTTAATAAAGGAAATGCAAGTTGGAAATGGATGACCTTTATACAAAAGTAAATGCAATATTGTAAAAGTGAGAACAAAATGAAAAATATTAATTTTTCTTCCGGCGTAAATAATTCTGCAGCGGAAGAACTGTTTCCCCTCCTGAAACGGTTCCTTGAAAATAAAAAACTGAAAACCGCCGATATACCGGACAACCTGTCGGAATTGTTTCACCTGTGCGAGATCCACAGCCTTCAGCCCATCCTCTGCTACATGCTTCTTGGTGAAACCAGCCTGCTGAGAGAGCGTTACCCGGATCTTGAAAAGAAGATACGGGATCAGTACATAGCGTCTGCCTATCATTCTGTGCAGCAGGAAGCATCCGCAGAGGAAATGGCGGAGCGCTTTTACAAGGCAGGAATCCCGCTTGCTTTTTTTAAGGGCATTCTTCTGCGGCGCTTTTATCCTGAGCCGCAGCTGCGTACAATGGGGGACATTGACTGCCTGGTCTCCAGAGACAACCGGGAGCTGGCGCACAGGATGATGCTTGAGATGGGCTATGTGTGTGATTCAGATAAAGGAGATGTGTGGGTATACAGCAGAGGAAGAGTTTCTGTGGAAATGCATACCCGGATTGCACAGAACTCATTTCAGAACGGATTTGATTACAAGGCCTTTTTCTCTGATGCGCTGGAGCATACGGAAAAAGCCGGAAAGTATATTTTCCTGAAAAGAGAATATCATTTCTGTTTTCTCATTTATCATATCGCCAAGCATCTGTATTCCACGGGAGCGGGAATCCGGATGTTTCTTGATATTGCCGTATTTCTGCAACACTATGGAAATGAATTTGACTGGGAGCAGGCGGCAGAACTTCTGCAGGAAACCCGGCTGTCCAGAACCGCAGGGGCTGTATTTCAGCTGTGCGGCAGATGGTTTGGAACAAAGATCCCCTGGCCGGATAAGGTCAGCGAAGAAGTGCTTGACCAGCTGGAAGAATATATCACAGGCGGCGGTACTTTTGGATTTGAGACCCATGATGTGGGAGATATGTATCTGCGAAGAGGCTATGAAAAAAGCGAAAAAGAAGGAAAACACAGGTTGCATTTCCGTCTCCTGTGGCATTATCTTTTCCCATCTGCGGACAATATGCTTCAGATTATGCCTGCTGTGGAAAAATGGAAATGGCTTCTCCCGGCGGCATGGGTGAAGCGGTGGTGGCTTGGCGCGTTCCGGCGCCGGAGTCATTCACTACATACGGTTCAGTCCATGCTGAAAGATGACGGCGGACGGAGCCGGAGAGAACACAGGATGCTGAAAGAACTTGGGCTGTAAACTGTATTTTTTTATACATTTCCGTCTATACTCCAGATGTGAAATATATGGTAAGGAAGATGTGAATTTTGATTCAGAGACTGGAATTGTTCTGGAAAACATATTTTGATTTTCAATATGGAGTTGCGCTTATTATTGGAATCGTGCTGTTTGGCGCTTTTATTACCGTGTGGATCTGTATGAAACGAAGGCGGGGAGAAGCGGTGGAAGCCCGGGAAGCCGGTTGCATCCTTCTTCTGTGTATTTATCTGACCTTTCTGTTTGGAGTGACGCTTTTCAACCGGCACCCGGAAGAGTCTTTCTCCATGGAACTGACGCCGCTGTGGTCTTATCAGGAATCGTTTTTTAATGGAAACACCGGCTTAGGGCAGCAGATTTTTTATAATATTCTTGCATTTATCCCTCTGGGGATTTTCCTTCCTGTCCTGTCCCGGCATATGCGGATGTTCCGGCGTACAGCGGTGTCTGCCGCGGCGCTGTCTGCATTTATTGAGATCAGCCAGCTGGTATTCCGGTGCGGACTGTGTGAGCTGGATGATGTAATAAATAATACTCTGGGAGCGGCTGCGGGGTATGGCATTTGGAAGATTGTGAATATGGCAGCAGGCGTTTTGAAAAGCGGCAGGAAGACAAGGACTGTGAGCTGATATTGAGATGTCGGTTCACCGGGGATATGCGGAGGATGTAATCCGGTATTCTGATAGGATTTGCAGATGGTGCAGGCTGTCGGTGTATGCTGAGAAAATATCCGTAAATCCGGGAGGAATATGAAAAATGGCTCGTAAATTTAATTTTATAATTCTGATCGGGGTCTTAATGTTTGTATTTATTGCTTTTGTATCTTTATGCGCGTTGGTATCTGTCAGTGTTTATGAGTAAGTGGAAATGGGGTGCGCAGGGATATGAAAGATCCGATTTTATATGGGAATACGAAAGTTTATAGTGGGTGTAGATTTTTACCGCCGCGCAGATAGCCGCAGCAATTCATATACAGCACCATATGCAGAGAACTCCTCCCGTGAGCCAATATCAATTACAGCTCACAGGGGGAGTTCTCTTTCAGCAGGGAATAATCTCCACGCATTTTACAGGGATACACAAGTCGATCAGTTCCTTCCGGTTCACGGAATAAAAATACCATGACAGCCAGGCGGAAGAATTCATTGCTTTCCGGAAACTGCGGAATCCCGGGCCGTTTATGAAGGAGCTGGTTTGTTCAAACTTGTTTTTATAGCTGGTATGAACATGCAGCCGTCTGGCAGATTCGTATATTTTAATACGGATGTCACGTTCTTCGACAATGTATTCCTGATAGTGGAGTTTGTCGCCGGGCTTCAGATTATAGCAGAACCGGGAATACAGGTCTATGTGAGTCTCTTCATACTCGTGATTCAGATGAGCAATATCATTATCGATCAGTATGCGCTTTTTCGTAAAAAATGCCAGATCGTCGTCATAATTGGCGGCGAAAAACGGTTTTATAATATTATCAATGTTAATGCGTTCGTTTGTATTCTGACAGCGCATGGATTCAGACATAAGCAGCAGGGAATCCGGCACCGCGCCAATGAAGTCCTTGTTTAGCATGCTTTTGTTGTTCCGGTTGACAGGAACGGAGCATTTGCCCAGAGGAGAGGTGAAGTTATAAAATGCCCCTGTCTTTGTGCATGTCAGAATGTGCGTTTTGTTCCAGGTTAGGTCCAGGATGACTGCAGGCTCCCGGCAGCGGAGTTTTCTTCCTTCGTTGGAAATAAAACCGTCTATAAAACGCAGAAGATAATACTCTGCTTCTTTTGTTTTGCCCAGGGATATCAGACAGTAAACCATGCCCTGCAGTGCCCTCCAGTCGGAAAAAGTGGACGGAACGGAAAAATATTTCAGGTAATGTATGTAGGCCATAGAATCCTCGCCGCAAAATCTGTAATTTTCCGCCAGCAGACGCCGTGCTTTCAGATTATCAGCGTCTATAGATACAGCGTTTTCCAGCAGGTCTATTGATTTGTACGGTGAGTACAGCGCTGCAAGCTCATAATATATTTCTGAACTGACATGGCCGGATGTGACACAGTTCTCCAGCAATTCCTGTGCTTCATCCAGCGAAGTCCCCAGGGCAATTTCCGCTCTGGCCAGATATTCGGCCTGTTCGACCGACACTGGAGCGGAAGAAATGCTTTCCCGGATATAAGTGCAGGCATCTTCGTAACATTCCCTTTTGAAGGCAATAATGCCTTTGTAAAACAGCGCCGCAGAATGAGAAGAGGCGCTCTCCTGACGGTTCAGTATATTATCGCATTCTTTCAGAGCAGCGTCATAATTCTCAAGCTCCAGCAGAATCCAGGCTCTGTATATGCTGACTTTTGGAAAAGTCTTCTCCAGTTCTGTCAGAACATCTGACGCCTTCCGCAGATTTCCGCCGTCTATGTATGCGGCGGCTAAAGTAAGAGGATCCTGCAGAAGCCGGTTCTCATCAGACAGAAGTTTTAAAGAAGCCAGAATAGTTTCCCGGTGCGTGCTCAGTTCCGGCACCGTGAAATGTCTGTCAGGGCTTCGTTTTGATTTTTCTGCAATGGAGACCAGACTATTATAATTTAAACTGCCTCGCCGGCAGCGCTGTTCTGCAACCGCTTCACTAAGATGAAGCAGCATAAGGTGTTCATCACTTCCATAACCGTGTCTTTTCTGCCAGGTATATAACCGGTACAGAAGCGCCTCCCTGCAGTCCTCCGAGTCCGGCTCCAGGAGAAACTCACAGTCCATGATCCCGGGAGAATAGCCCCGGGCGCTGATATAGTCCTGCAGGTTTTTTCGGATCTGTACGAGTTCCACTTCCAGACGCTGTGCGGCGCAGGCGTTTCTGTATTCCTTTATTCTCAGAAGCACGCTGCAGAGCTCCTCATTCCACAGAGGCGCGATCAGCGCATACTTTTTGCGTCGGTCAGCAGGAATTTTACATAATATATCATTAATATCCTTTTTGCTGAGTTTATAGTTTTTCACCTGGAAAGTCTGTTCCGTATTATCTTTGAAAAGGAGTGAAAAATCGTTTGTCTGTTCCAGCGTTAAACTGACAAAATCTTCTCTGTCCACATTTCCCAGATAGTATTTCATGGCGCACAGGTCCTGATATTCAAAACCTCTGCCTGCGGCAGCTCCGCCGGTATTGCTTCTGCTATAGTAGTTTTCCATTGCCGGTCTCCTGTTATCTGACTGCTGTAAGTAGTACTGTGTATAATCTGGCTCCCCGGCAATATTTTCCTGCCGGTATGCTGTGTTCTTTGTCGCCGCTTATTCTGCCCCGGCCGGTCTGTCAGACCCAAGATTGTCCGCTATAAACTGTTCAACAGACTCTGCCCGGGCAGCGGCTTTCAGCCACGTCCGAAGCCGTTCCGGATCTTTCTCCTGCATGATTCGTTCTTTCACATCTGTCGTTACAGGGCCGATCTCCTCTAATAATTCCAGAATGCTTTCCGTTTTGCCCTCAGCCCTGCCCTCGGCCCTGCCCTCAGCCCTGCCCTCAGCCCGGCTGATCCTCCGGGTTTCCTGCACATCATAGGCTTCAAAATTTTCAAACAGCATTGTAAAATCCCTCCGTTCTACCCGATCTGTAAAGTCGGCCACTTCTTCTTTCGGAACATTCATGCGCAGAAGCAGTACAGATATGATTTTGCCGATGAGTTTTAATACGGACTCCGGAGAATTCCGGCTGATGTTTTCAAAATATTCTTCCGGTATGGTTTTCAGATTATGAAAATCAGCCGCGCTTCTCAGCTTATCCACCAGCATGATCAGGGAAAGTTCGTCTCCTTTGTCGATTAATTCCTGATTGGAATACCGGGACAGAGGTACGACCAGATATCGGAAATCCGGGATGAATTCTCCCAGAATATCACTGAGGTATACCTTGTTTCTGAAGTTCGTCTCTGCAGTCCAGTTCCCGGCTCCGTCGTAAAAAACGATAGGAAGAATCGGCGGATATCGGAAATTTTTTGATTTTGTAACCGCTTTCTGCTTTTTCTCCTGCTCATCCGCATAGTCGGTCAGTACCTGAACAATGTACCGGAGAATCCGGAAAGGCATATCATGATCCACGGATGACTGGTGCTCAATCAGTGCAATGAGATACAGCGTGTTTTCCGGTGTATCTTCCCGTCCCTCCAGATGAATCTTCTTTACCGAATCGGAATCCCGGCCTTCCTGCCACATCCACAGAAATCGTTCGGATATATCTTCGATATCTTCAGGCTGTACATTTTTTAAGAGATCCAGGTTAGTATATCCTCTTAAAAACTGCGCGCACAGGATGTGGTTATCGAAAATCAGTTTCGCGCCGCTGTCCTTTGTCTTTGTATTGCGTATTCCGTTATTATTGCAGCCGGTATCTGTATGATCTGTGCTTCTGCTGCTGTCTGTTCTTTCTGTGTTGTCTTTCATGTGATTCTCCTTTCCTGCCCGAGAATACGTGAAAGACTTATTTTACTGTCATTGTAGCAGTATAAAACAGGAAAAACAAGGCGGCTTTATACATGTGTTTTTGAAACGGATAAGTTTGCCGCCGTGAACAGGATCAAACCTGTGTCTTTCAGTATATTCTCAGATATTTATTTTCCTGCAATGCAATGAATCCCTGATTATCCGGCCGGACGGCCCTGAATTTCTGATCTGAAAACCGGGAAACGGATTCCCGGAGGGGCAGTATGAATAACCGGATGGTATCTGCCCGGATAATTGATGTAAAAACAGTATACGCAAAAGGTGCGTGAAATGCAAGAGGGATTTAAGTGCGGGATCTGGGTATTAAACAATCGGATCAGATAGGAATGGTGTTTATTATCTGAAAAGGTGGCTATGGAACAAAGGAAAACGTCAATATCCGGTAGATTGATTCAAAAAACAGCGGGACAATGATATGAGCAAAAATTAGAGATAGATTTCCTCCCCGTTCTGCTGTTATAATGATACCAGCAGAAAATGCGGGAGTGCATGCCGCAGGCAGAAACAACGGACGGGCATTATTCGGGGCAGGCAGTCAGCGCAGATATCAGCATCAGGTCAGCGGGCGGAGGAAGCAGAGGATGAATTACAGGACGATAAAACGGGTTACAGAGGCTGCGGCAGCAATAGTTTTTCTCTTTTTTGTACTGCTTCTGCCGTTTTCCAGCCGGCAGGATCTGTTCAGCGGGAGGCAAGTGGAGGATTTCAGCAGCGGATGGACTTATCAGTGCGGGAATGAGAGCGGAAAAGGCGATCTCCCTATCCGTCTGGATGTACCGGCGGATACGCTGGCGGAGTTTTCCCATACTGTGCCGGAAGAGACCGGGGAAGGATCCGGGATCGTATTCCGGACCAGGATGCAGTATGTAAGAGTATACGTAGGGGAGAGTCTGATATATCAGTTCCCCGAGGAGGAACTGATCGGCGGAAGACCGACCAGCGCCTGGAATTTTGTCCGTCTGAATCAGTCAGACGCGGGAAAGGAACTCAGGATCTGCGTGTGGTCCCCGTATGAGAGGTTCTCCGGAGGGATCGGCGCGGTGAGCTTTGGGGATTTTGATGATCTTGTAACGGCAATTATTGCGGAACAGGGCAAGATCCTGCGAATCAGTATTCTGATCGGTGTAGTAGGAGCGGCAATTATCCTGATTTCACTGGGCGGCAGCAGATATCCGGTGTACAGATGGCATCGGCATCTGGGAATTCTGCTTGTATTCACATCCTTCTGGCTTTGCGGGGAGTCCGCCATGCCGTCCGGGATAGTGGGACTGGAGGTATGGCATTACTTTTCCCTGGTCTCCCTGCTGTTCTGTCCGGTGTTTCTTGCCTCCTATCTGTATGCCAGGTGGCCGGAATACTGCAGGAAAGGAGCTCCGGCGCTGTTCTGGGTCAGTCTGGCATCAGCTTTGTTCTGTCTGTGTTCAGAGTTCCTGGGCGGCCCGGATCTGATAGAAATGCTTCCCCTGACACTTACGCTGACAGGGACGGCTCTGGGATATACGGTATTCATTTATTTCCACGCCGCGAAGCGGAAAAAGGAAGTATTTATCCGCTCGGAGCTGGTATGTGTGCTGATTATTGCCCTGTTCGGACTGACAGATGTGATGAGTTTTATCCGCAGCACGAATACAATCGGTTTCTTTCTGCGGTTCGCGATCCTTCTTTACGCTCTGAATCTGCTGCGAATCTGCGTTACCATGCTGTACCGCAAAATACGGGAGAATCAGGAACTGCAGCAGAGACTGCGGAGAAGCAGAGCGGAACTGATGGCCAGCCAGATCAAGCCGCATTTTATATATAATACGCTGAATTCCATCCGGGCGCTGATACAGATCGATCCGGAGACGGCGCGAAAGACGGTATATGACTTTTCCACCTATCTGCGCTCGAATCTGGGAAATATGGGCGAGAGGGAACAGATCCTGTTTTCTGAGGAATTAAACCATATAAGGGCGTATCTTAATATTGAGAAAGTCCGTTTTGAAGAACGGCTGAATATAGTGATGGATATCCGGACTGTGAGTTTCCTCGTGCCTCCGCTGTCCATACAGCCTCTGGTGGAAAATGCGGTAAAGCACGGCGTGTGCGCGAAAGTGGAAGGCGGAACGGTGGCAATACACAGTTATAAAGAGGATGACGCATATGTGGTTTGTATCGAAGACGACGGGAACGGATTTGATCCTTCTTGTCTGGATCAGAAAGACGACGGGAACGGCAGCCATATAGGTCTGGAAAACATCCGTTTCCGCGTGGGTGAAATATCCGGCGGAAGTCTTTCTATCCAGGACCGGCCGGGCGGGGGAACCCGGGTAACTGTTGTATTTCCTGAAAATCATGAACACACGGAAGGAAGATGAGGCACATGCGAGTCATGATTGTTGATGACGAGAGACTGGCGCTCCGCCAGTTTCTGATGGAAACTGAAAATATGCCGGGAGTGGAGGTGGCCGGCGCATTTACCAATCCCCTGGAAGCGCTTGCTTTCATGAAAGAACATCCGGTGGAAGCTGCGCTCCTGGATATTGAGATGCCGGGTATGAACGGCCTGGTTCTGGCCGAAAAACTCAGGGAAATCAGGGAAGGGCTGGTAGTAATATTCGTTACCGGATATGAACAGTATACATTGGACGCATTGAAGGTAAAGGCGGATTATTATCTGATCAAGCCCTATGACAGAAAAGAGCTCGGAGATGCTTTGGAGCGCGCGCGGCTGCTGTCCGCCCGGCAGAAAAAGAGAGTACAGATCCGCACTTTCGGCCGGTTTGAAGTATATATCGATGGACGGGCAGTATATTTCCCGAATAGTAAGGCAAAGGAACTGCTGGCTCTTTGCGTGGATCACAGAGGCGGGACGGTGACGCTCGAAGAAGCGGCAGATAAGCTGTGGGAAGACCGGGCCTATGACGAACGTGTGAAAAATCTGTACCGCAAAGCGGTTATGCAGATCCGTCAGATTCTGTCAGAGTATCATGCGGAAGAGATTTTTTTCGCTGGCAGGGGCGCCTGTCAGGTCGCCGCGCAGAAGATCGACTGCGATTATTATGGCTTTCTGGAAAATGATCCGGAGGCAGTACGCGCCTGGAAAATGTCCGGCGGTTATCTGCAGGAGTATTCCTGGGCTGAGGAGACCGGGGCAAGACTGGAAATGGCGGAAAACAGTCCCTAACAGAAGTAACAGTTCGGTAACACTGCAAAATTTATACTTAAGTGTAATGTATCGTTACTGCAAGTATGAAAAGTACGGAGAGTACAGACAGGGAGCGTGATATCGGATGAAGTTGAAAGACGGACTGATTCTGCGGGAAGTCGCGGGACAGTATGTGATTGTGCCGACAGGGAAAAGGGTGCAGGAAGTAACAAATATTGTATATATATCCTCTTCTGCTGCCTATCTCTGGGACTATATGAAAGATCATGAGTTTGATAAAGAAGAACTTGTGAAAAGGATTATGGAACATTATACAGGTGTTACGAAAGAAAAGGCTTCGGAGGATATAGACAAATTTTTAAATATTCTTTCTGCCAATAGTATTCTGGATGATGGAACGGTCAGAGGGAAAATAGCTGTACAGGTGTCCGGAAGGAAAGATACTTTATGAGTTATGAGTTTGAACCCGCCTGCCGGAGAATGGAATGGCTGGATCCCTTTTATAAAGCAGTATGGGAAAAAGCGTTTGCTGACGCGATTCCGATATCCGGCACTTTTGAACTGACTCCAAGATGTAATTTCAACTGCCGGATGTGTTATGTACATTTAAAAGAAGAGCAGATTTCCAAGTACGGCAGTGAATTGAAGGCAAAAGAGTGGTTACGTATTGCGGAAGAAGGGAAAAGGGCCGGTATGATGTGGCTTTGTGTTACTGGCGGTGAGCCATTAATGCATCCGGAGTTTGAGGTAATCTGGAGAGAGTTGTCGCAGATGGGCTTTTTTATTACTCTGCAGACAAACTCATCCCTGATCAGAGGAAAGATGGCGGAATTGCTGGAACAGTATCCGCCGCGCTGCGTAAAAACAACATTATATGGTTCGAATGATGAAGTATATGAAAAAGTCTGCGGGATAAAACAAGGATTTTCCAAAGTAAATGAAGGAATACAGATATTAAAGCAGCTGAAGATCCCTGTGGAGGCAGTGAGCACTATTATCGAACAGAACAAAGATGATGTGAGGGGAATCGCTTTTTACGCATTCCAGAATAAGATCCCATGGCAGCCGACCGCAGGAGTGAAATCATCCGTCAGAAATGAGGGGGATGAAATAGAAACAGTCAGGATACAGAATATTGACGAGAATATATGGAAGCGTCAGATGGAAGAAAGACTGGAAAAACATCCGGTTAATATAGAAAGAAAGCCATGTACATATTGTAAAGACTATCGTCTGGGATACTGGATTACATGGAATGGCCAAATGAGGTTCTGCAGCTTTATGGATAAACCTGATATCTCTGTATTGGACACAGGATTCGAGAAAGCGTGGAAACAGCTGATAGAATATGAAGAATCTTTAAAATGGCCGGAAGAGTGTTATACATGCGAAGCAAATAAAATTTGTTTAAAATGTGCCGGAACATTGAATGCGGAATGCGGTGATCCGGAACGGGTTAGTGAGAAATTTTGTGAGAAATACCAGTGGTTTATGAAAGATTTAAGGGAGGTAAAATAGATGGCAGGTTCAGGAGAAATTTATGCTGAGGTGAATGCAAGTGTTGTAAACAACGGTATTATGACCTTAGCAACTTCGGGTGAGATAGGTGAAGAAGGAGATGCAGGGACAGTTGTAGTATGGCTTCACTGGCGTTATGATGAAACAGATGCAGGATTTACGGGCAAGAATTGGTATTGGGATGACTCCTTAAATCCTCTGAAGACTAACTGGAGCTTATATAAACCAGAAGGTTATGGAGATACTGAGAGAGAGTTTAATAGATGGCTTAGGGAAACCAACCCGAATGATTTGGACACATTTTTAGGGGATTGGAATTCAGTTAACAAAGCGAGTTTTTGCAGAAACCATAATGCAACGCTAGGGGTGTGGTCTCCTACTAATCCTGATGGATGTATAGACTATAGAGGATATTAATAAAGCGATGCTATTTAAAATTGCTGAAATCTATATAAATTTGTCTGGAAAGTTTTCAACAAAATATATTTATAATTGGCGGAAATTTAGTACTAATGATTCAATACAGGCGAGTTTTTCAATTATATTTCCAGAATATATAAAAAAGGATTATTCTATGGAAGAATATATTTTGAACAATAGCAGGAAGATACACTTTTTTATAAAAAATGGTAGAAGCTTATTTGCAGCGGATATTCAATGGAAGTTTGGATATATTTTTTTGTTAGAAGGAAATAAGGAGTTTAACTATTTTACAAATCAAATATTTTATACCCATGCCGTCCAACGCCGCATGATCCAAATCCATAGCTCCATGATTGATTACCAGGGAAAAGGTCTTCTTTTTCTTGGCCCTTCAGGTATCGGGAAGACGACAATGGCTGAACTGTGGAATAAGTACCGCAATGCACTGATCATCAACGGTGATATGAATTTTGTGCAGGAAACCGAGGAGTGCTTCCTTGGCTGGGGAACTCCGTGGCATGGATCTTCGCCATACTGTGAAAACGCGAATGTTCCGGTATGTGCTTTGATTGTTTTGAAACAGGCGCAGGAGAATTCTATACGAAGATTGGAAGGATTTGAAAAGGTGCAGCTGGTATCTAATAATATTATTTATCCGACATGGCTGGAAAACGGTATGGAGCTTTGTCTGGAAACCCTGGATCATCTGTTATCCAGTCTTCCTGTCTACGAACTATCCTGCCGTCCGGACGAAGACGCTGTCCGTCTGACAGAAAAGACAATCTTTAATTAATATCTGAGAATAAGAGGGGGATCTCATTCCCGTATTCCCGCAGTAGGAGGCGGAGGGATATGGGAATGGGATTTTCTTTTATTTAGTCCCGGTACCAGAGCCGGGCGGGCCGGATCTCCCGGTCCGGACTGTACAATGTGCAGCCGTTAACCATATATGCAAAGGGGAGTTACACAAGACAATGAGCCGCATAAAGCATATCATTCAGCGAATTAAAGAGGGAAGACTTAAGCAGCTTATTGCGGAGCTGCTGTGGATGTACGCCTATGTGCGCCGCTACTGGCTGCTGATCGGCATCTATATCCTTCTCGGGGCGTCGGGTTCTGTTCTGAGCCTGGGGACGTCAGTGGTCAGCAAGGATCTGGTGGATGCGGTTACCGGCGTGAATTCTCTGGAAATTGTCCGGGTGGCGGCCACTTATGTGGGCGTGGGAGTCTCTCAGATCTTTATCAATGCAGTGAAGTCCCGGCTGTCCCTGAAGGTGCGCCTGAAAGTGACCAATGAGATCCGGGCGGATATTTATGAACAGGTGCTGCAGACCAGCTGGGAATCTCTGGCAAAGTACCGGTCGGGAGATCTGCTTTACCGTGTCAACGGGGATGCCGGTATGGTAGCCAATACGATTCTGACCTTTCTGCCGAATGTAGTAAGTACAGTGATCAGTTTTGGCGGCGCGTTTGTCATTGTTGTGCAGAATGATCCGTGGATGGCGCTGATTGCGCTTATGGGGGCGCCCATTTCTTTTCTGTCTTCCCGGTATTCGGCGAAGCGGATGCGGGATTTTCAGCGGGATAATCAGAACGTGGCCAGTGACCGTACAGTTTTTGACCAGGAGACTTTCCAGAATCTTCAGTTTATTAAAGCGTTCGGTATGCTGGACCGGGTAACGGAGAAGTTTCACCGGATTCAGCAGGAAAGCGTGGATATCGCGCTGAAGCAGAATAAATTTCAGCAGTCCATGACCATTGTCACATCCCTTGTGGGGCAGGCAGTGGGATATGCCTGTTATGGATTTGCCGCATTTCGCCTCTGGCAGGGAGAGATCAGTTATGGTACTATGACTATGTTCGTATCTATGGCAGGTTCGCTTCGGGGGTCCTTCAGCGGCATCCTGGGTCTTCTGCCCATGGTGATCCGCGCGGGTATCAGCGCGGAACGGATTATGGAGATCACCAGTCTTCCCAGAGATTCCATGGAAGATAAGGAGGAAGCGGAAGAGATCCGGCGTCAGGGCACGCGGACCGGCGTTTTTGTACATATGAAAGATGTGGATTTTGCTTATGAAGAGGAGAAGTGGATCTACAGGAATGCGGATTTCCGGGCGGAGCCGGGAGAGATTGTGGCTCTGATCGGTCCTTCCGGGCAGGGGAAGACCACCACGCTGAATCTGATCCTGGGACTGTATCATCCTCAGAAAGGCAGGATCACAGTGGGAAATCCGGGAGGAAATGAATTAAAGGCTTCTTCTTCCACCCGCTGTATGTTCAGTTATATCCCCCAGGGAAATACTATGTTTTCCGGAACGATTGCGGACAATATGCGGATGGTGAAGCCGGAGGCCTCGGATGAAGAGATCCGGGCGGCTCTGGAAGCGGCCTGCGCATGGGAGTTTGTGGAGAAGCTGGAGCATGGAATGGATACGGAAGTAAGAGAGCGGGGCACCCGCTTTTCCGAGGGGCAGAAGCAGAGACTGTCCATTGCCCGTGCATTACTGGCGGATGCGCCGGTAATGATCCTGGATGAGGCCACCAGTGCGCTGGATGTTGCGACAGAGAGAAGGGTGCTGCGCAGGATTATCCGGAAGGAACCTCACAGAACGGTGATTGTGGCCGCCCACAGGCCCAGCGTATTTTCCATGTGCAGCAGAGTATACAAAGTAGGAGATCATCAGATTACAGAAGAGGATGAAGAGGGAATCCGGCAGTTTCTTGATGAGTTCTAGAAGAAAGAGGAAATGCAGATGAGAATTGTCAGAACAGCATTAATCATAGTTTTTATAATGTCTCTGGGGACGTTTGGAATATCGGAGCTTCTGGAGATGCAGAATCAGGATACGACCCTTCCGGAAATTACGTCGGACAGAGAAGTGCTGGAGATTTCCTGTGATTATACAGAGGAAGATCTTCTGGCGGGCCTGAGCGCCTATGACGAGACAGACGGAGATCTGACATCTCAGATTATACCGGGATCCTTTTCCCGGTTTATCGAAGACGGCGTCTGCAACCTTACATATGTTGTCTTTGATTCGTCGGATCAGCCAGCTTCGCTGACCAGAAGAGTACAGTTTACCGATTATCACTCGCCAAGATTTACCCTGTCTCAGCCCCTTGTTTTTGCCGTACAGGAAGGCAGCTATACAGAGGCTATGAACCGGCTGGGAGCAGAGGATATGCTGGACGGCGACCGGGACGACTGGATTGTTCAGACAGATACAGACGTTAATTATCAGACGGAGGGAAGCTATACCATGACAGTGGAAGTGAGCAACAGCTTTGGAGATGTTTCCACGGCGGCGCTTCCGGTTCATGTGGTAAATCCGGAGCGGCAGAATCTGACTGTCAGTCTGTCGGCCGCGATTGTATATATCGGAGTCGGAGAAAATGTGGATCCGGACGCCTATGTGGCAGGGGTCACGGATGCGGAAGGCGATTCCCTGGACACGGATATTGTGTCTGCGTCATCCAATGTGGATCCCGAGACTCCGGGATGTTACGAGATACACTATCAGGCTTCAGACGGTGACGGACAGTCCGGAGAAAACTGGCTGACGGTTATTGTAGAGGGCTGAGAGGAGGAAGCAGATGAATCGTGATATTTTCAGATTAGATGAAATAAGCATAAGAGGTCTGTGCATGGATCTTATCCGGTATATCTGGATGATTATTCTGGCGGCCGTATCTGTATGGCTGGCGGCAACAGCTATACATAATCTTACTTATGAGCCCGAATATACTGCGTCTTCTACTCTTGTAGTAAGTGTGAAAGGACAGACAGACGCGTACGCTTCTCTTTCTCTTACAAGTCAGATGGCGGATGTGTTCGGCCAGGTATTCCAGAGTGACGCCTTAAGGGAAAAGATTATCGAAGATGTAGGAGAAAATATCGAAGGGACAATCAGCTGCGTGCCGGTTGCAGAGACGAACCTGCTTGTCCTGAGCGCCACATGTCCGGATCCCCGGCAGGCGTTCCTTTTTATCAATTCTGCCCTGGAACATTATGAGGAAGTGGCGGGAGATGTGTTTGCCAATGCCAGCCTTCTTATTGTCCAGGAGCCGGAGGTGCCTTCGGAGCCGTCCAACACATCCTGGTTTCTGGCCCACCGCATGCTCCTGACAGCTTTGGGCGCTCTGGGGATGGCGGCGCTGATCTGCCTGATGTATGTTCTGCGGTTTACGGTAAAAAATGAGAGAGCCGCGGGCAGGCAGCTGGACGGCAGGATCCGAGGGATGATTCCTTTCGAGAAAAAGACCGGAGAAAGAGGAAAAAGGAAGAATCCGAAGCAGTCTCTGCTTCTGAATTCTCCGCTGGTCAGCATGAACTTCGCGGAAGCCGTAAGAAGCGCGGAAGCGAAAGTTGAATATCACATGCGCCGGCGCCATCAGAAAGTACTGCTGGTGACAAGTATTACGGAAAATGAAGGGAAATCTACCATAGCGGCCAACATTGCTCTGGCTCTGGCTGAGAAAAACAGGAAAGTTCTGCTGGTGGACGGGGATCTGAAGAAACCGGCTCAGAACAAGGTGTTTGAGGAGGAAGAGGAGGGCAGACATTCTGTCGAAGAGGTGCTGACCGGAAAGCTGAACTGGAAAGAGGCTCTCTATTTCAGTGAAAAAAATAATATCTGGCAGATGTTCCAGTTCCATTCGGTGGATGATTCCGCGGCGGCTCTGGATACAGTTGATGTAAAGGCAAGGCTGGATGAGTGGAAGGAAGAGATGGATTATATCATAATCGACTGTTCGCCCACGGCAGTGTCTACAGATGCGGAGATCTGGATGGGAGCGGCAGATACAGTGCTGCTGGTTATCCGGGAAGACTGGGCGGATGTCCGTGTGATTAATGATACGGTAGATGTGATCTGGCAGAGCGGCCGGGATTTCACAGGATTTATCCTCAATGCGTTTCACAGGGAATGGTTCCGCGCAGGCGGAGAAGACGGCTATGAGAATTATGTGAGGAGAAGCAGAGGTACAGATGAAAGAAGCTAAATATATAGAAGAAAAGGACAATCGAAGAATCGAAGAGCCTGATGACGGGGAGATGGAAATTGATCTGGTCCAGCTTTTTGCGGGTATGTGGAAGAGCCTGCGCAGACTCTGGTGGCTTGTGCTGCTCCTTGCGGTTATCGGAGCGGCGGGGTTCTACGCGTTTCAGACGCTGCGGTTTAAGCCCATGTACCGCTGCAGTACCACTTTTACCGTGGCGACAGGGGATGAGAACAGCGGAAGCTACAGCTTTTATTATGACAGCAGTACGGCGGATCAGCTGTCCAGAACATTCCCCTATATCCTGGACAGCAGTTTTTTCAGAAGCGCGCTGCTGGAAAGGCTGAATAAAACAGAGCTGGACGGCACGATTACATCAGAAGTGATCGAGGATTCCAACATGGTTACGCTGACGGTTACGAGCCCGGACGCGGAGGACGCGAAAGCGATTCTGGACGCTGCGCTGGAGATTTATCCGGAAACGGCCAGATTTATTCTGGGCAGGATAGAGTTCAATATACTCAACGAGGCGGAAGTTCCCCGGGAACCCTACAATACATTCAGCATCGGGCAGTGCTGTGTGATCGGAGGGGGAGCGGGCGTACTTGTAAGCCTGTTCATTCTGGGGCTGCTGGCGCTGTTCAGAAGGACGGCGAGAAATCCGGAAGAGATGAAAAGGATAACCAGCCTCCGGTGTCTTGCCGCCGTACCCCAGGTCCGGTTCAAGGCGCGGAGGAACCAGGGCAGCCGTATCATTTCAGTGCTGGACGAACGGATATCCTACGGCTACAGAGAGAGTATCCGGGCGCTTCAGATCCGTCTGCAGAAAGCGCTGGACAAAAAGAAGGATAAAATATTACTGATTACCAGTACTGTGCCCGGCGAAGGCAAGTCCACTCTGGCGGTGAATCTGAGCGAAATGTTTGCATCCCGGGGCTTTAACGTCCTCCTGATTGACGGAGATCTGCGCAAACAGACCGACGCCAGGCTGGCAGGTGCGGAAGAAAGCTGCGGTCTGGAAGAAGCGGTGAAAGAGAAAAAGCCTGCCTGGGAGATTATACATAAAATAAAGAAAAGCCACGTGTGGTTTCTGGGAGCCGCGGAGCCGGTGAAAAATCCTGCGGCCGTGCTTGGCAGCCCCGGGCTGGCTTCCTTCCTGAAAGATATGAAGAAAAAGATGGACTATATTATTATAGATGCGCCGCCCTGTGAGATGATACAGGACGCAGCTGCCTTTGCGGATTACGCGGATGGGATCCTTTACGTGGTTAAGCATGACGCCGTGCCCCAGAGGAAGATTAAGGAAGGATTTTCTTCATTCAGAGGAAGAAAGGCGTCTTTCCTGGGATATGTTTTTAACTGTTATCCCGAGTCCATCAGCGAGTACGGCTATGGCCGTTATGGTTACGGCAGCTATGGCTACGGCCGGTACGGTTATGGAAACAAAGGATATGGTTATCTGAAGAAGAAAGAGAAGAAGGTACAGTAGATGGTTGATCTGCATATTCATATTCTGCCGGGGATGGATGACGGCGCGGAGACTATGGAGGACGCTCTGGAAATGGCCAGAATCTCGGTGGAAAGCGGCGTGGATACTGTGGCCGCCTCTTCCCACGGGAATTTTGACGGATATGAGCCGGAAGAATTGTTTGAGCAATATGAAGAAAAGTTCCAGGCCTTTCGGGCAAAGCTGTCCGAGGAGAAGATTCCGCTGCAGGTGTGCAGAGGAATGGAGTGGCTGGTGGATGACAGGCTGCTGGACTATATCAGGAAAAGGCGGCTTCCCACAATAAACGGGGGCGGTTATCTCCTGGTGGAGTTTTATTTTGACAGTTCCCGGCGTTACGTGATGTCTGCCCTGGATAAACTTTCGGAGGCAGGATACAGGCTGATCCTGGCTCATCCGGAGCGGTATGACTTTGCACGGAAATCTCCGGAAAGCCTGATTGATCTGTACCGGCAGGAGATTATTCTGCAGGTAAATAAAGGAAGCCTGCTGGGAGAATTCGGCCGCCGTGCCTTCCGTGCGGCGGATTATATGCTGGCAAAGGGACTGGCCGGCATTGTGGCGTCTGACGCCCACGATCCGGTGCTGCGCAGTCCGGATCTGGAGGAAACGGCAAGGATTCTGGATCTTCACTATGGCAGTGATGCATCGGAAATCCTGCTGGAAGAAACACCGTTGCACATATTGGGGAAGCAGGATAAATTAGGAATGCAGGACAGATTAGGAAAGCAGAACAAAGAGATTGAGGACATGGCATGAAAAAAGAGATCAAAAAGTATCTGAAGGATGTAAGAACTTATATACAGCTGCTGCTGGCCGGGGTATCCGTCTGGTTTATTGTCCAGTTTGTAATGTTCGGAATGCTTACAGGCATGCAGTATGTTGCAGTATTCTTTGCTCTTGCAGGGATAAATTTTCTGGTATATTTCCTGATGTTTATCCCCAGAAAGAAGAGTAAGAAAAAGCTGCGGAAAACAATAGGCAGGGCTCTGGGAGCGGTGCTGAGCATATTCCTTGCATTGATTTCCATGGGCATGATGGTTGTTGATTCTTTCCTGGGGACCATGACGGACACTCTGACTGTGACCCGGGATATTTCCTATATTGTAATGGACGACAGTCCGGTACAGTCTGCAGGGGATATCACCTCTTCCATGACTGCGGGGGTGCAGAAGCTGGTGGAAGAAGAGGACCGGGACAAGGTACTTGGAGAGATTGAAAAAGACGGCGGCCAGGCGCCCGGGCTGGAAGAGTATGAAAGTCTGGACAGACAGATAGAGGATCTGTATTCAGGCAAGGTGGACGGCGTGATTATCAGTGAGTCATACCGGGGGCTTATTGAAGACGAAAGAGAAAATTTCTCCTCAGAAACAAGAGTTGTGTTCAGTATTACAATGACGCGGCAGCAGGCAAATATTTCACGGAAGACGGATGTAACGTCAGATCCTTTCCTTGTGCTGATTACCGGGATAGATACCTACGGATCTCTGGACACAACGTCCAGATCGGATGTAAATATTCTTGCGGCGGTGAATCCCTCCCAGGGAAAAATTCTGCTCGTAAGCATTCCCCGTGACTATTATGTGCCGATTATTTCCGGAACGACCAGCATTGCGGCGCCGGACGGCAGTATGGACAAGCTGACGCATACCGGGCTGTTCGGCCCTGAGTGTACGGTGCGGACGCTGGAAAACTATTTCGACCTGAAAATCAATTACTATGTACGGGTGAATTTTTCCAGTGTAGTTGATATAGTTGACGCCATCGGAGGAATTACTGTGGAAAGCGATCAGGCGTTCGGCAATTTCCGGCAGGGAAGCAATCAGCTTGACGGCGAGGCCGCGCTTTCGTTTTCCAGGGAGCGGTACGCATTTAAAGACGGAGACAGACAGCGTGGAAAGAACCAGATGAAAGTGATTGAAGCAATTATTTCCAAACTGTCGGATCCTTCCCTGAATTATGATTATGCGACACTTTTCCAGACAGTGAGGAACAGCATTGAGATGAATTTCTCCGATAATGAGGTGAAAAAGCTGATTCAGTTTGAGCTGACGAAAAGACCCGCATGGCAGGTGGAAAGCATCAGTGTGACCGGAGCGGACGGGGAAGATTATTCCTACTTTTACGGCAGCGACCTGTATGTAATGTACCCGGATACAGATTCTGTGAATACAGCGAAGGAAAAGATCGCGGAGATAATGGGAGGCTGAGAATCGTTGACAGTTCAAAGAAAAATCTTTTTGGTCCTGATGCTTTTATGGATGGCGCTGATCTTCTTTTACTCGTCGCGGCAGGCAGATGTATCCGCGGAAGACAGCGGCCGGATCGGTATGACGATTGGAAGAATCTTTATTTCTGATTTTGAAGAGTGGCCGGAGGACGAACAGCAGGCGTTTGCTGCCCGGATCGATCATCCGGTGCGGAAGACAGCGCATGCAGCAGAGTATGCTGTGCTGGGATTCCTGGCAGCCGGCGCATGCGCGGGGGCGGCAGGGACAGAAAGAAATGCAGGAAGAGTGGAAAGTTCAGGTTTGGCCGGAAGTGCAGGAATGGAAAGAAGTGCAGATACGGCGGAAGGCGCAGGAATGACGGGGAGTTCAGGTGCAGCCGGAAGGACGGGAAAGGGCGCCCGGAGAAAATTCCTGAAGGGAATGCTGCTGCCGTGGCTTATAGCGGCTTTGTACGCTGCGTCTGATGAGATTCATCAGCTTTTTGTGCCGGGACGGAGCGGCCAGCTGTCGGATGTGATCCTGGACAGTGCGGGAGCTCTGGCAGGTGTGGCGGCTTTTGCGGTAATCTGCTGGCTGATAAACTGCAGAAAAGCAAAAACACGGGCGTCCTGAGAGGAATATCCTGACTGTCTGTTGCTCTGATTGCAGGGAAATCGGCCGGCGGGGAGGGGCGCACCTCTCAGAATGGAGTATTCTCTGAGGGAACCGTATGTTTACGGGCCGGACTGCGGTTGGAATCTGGGAAAACTCACATCCAACCGTAACCTTGCCGGTGGAGAAAAAGCAGAAAAAGAAGAAAAGAAAATGCTTGCAAAAGCGGCTTGTTTATGATAATATATAGTCTGCCGCTGAGTGATATTTTCTCGGCGGAAGCAGTATGGCCCCGTGGTCAAGCGGTTAAGACATCGCCCTTTCACGGCGGTAACACGGGT
>USFD01000011.1 GCA_900553885.1 uncultured Ruminococcus sp. | reverse complement strand
CGAAGAAACTGAAGTTAATTTTCTGTTGCCCAATTTCAAAAAAGTCGTTATAATATTCCTTGGTTAGCATAGTTCCATTATAACATGGAACGGGGAGAAAGATGGCTGTCGTTAGCCATCTTTTTCTCTTTTCAGAGGATAAATTTCAGGGGCAGGCGAGACTCATGCGAGTCACGCCTGCCCCCGTTTGGAACTATCTATTTCCCGACAGCCCCTTCCTTTTTTATACAGAGTTTTATGCAAAAACAGGATTTTATCTGCGGTATGCGAATTTCGGAAGGCCGTTCTCTTCCGGAACTTCTACACTGCCCTGTACCAGGGGAAGCGCATAGTCGATAAAAGCCTGGCCGATGTCGGATCCGTTGTTTGTGATCCAGTCCAGGGGTACGGTTTTTTCCTGGTTGCAGATCTGATTCACGTCTTCTGTGGCATATTCCATCTTATATGTATCACCGTTGATCCGCTTAAAGGCGATCATTTTTCCGGTTTCGCCTGCCAGTGCAGCCTGTACGCCGTAAGCGCCTGCGCCGATGGCCTCCTGGTGGTCTGTGGCGGAGAGCATGGAAGAAGAGCAGCGCTGACATACGTTAAGCTCAATAGAGCGGACCTTTACGCCCAGGCGTGCTTTTACCAGGTTTTCCAGATATTTTCCGGAGCCGGTGAGCATCTTGTGTCCGAAAGTATCTACACCCACGTCGCTTGCAAGTTCGCATATGAAAGTTCCCTTGCCATCGTTGATTCCTTCGGAGATGCATACCACCAGGTTGGAAACTTTTTCCAGAGCGTCCTGTACCTGGGAGATAAATGTCTCCTGGTCAAATGCGGTTTCCGGGAGATAGATCAGCACCGGATTGTCCCCTTCAAATTTGCGGGCCAGAACGCTGGCTGCAGTGAGCCAACCTGCGTGGCGTCCCATGATTTCCACGATCGTAACGGATTTCTTGTTGTCATAGACAGATGCATCCACTGCCACTTCGCGGACGGTGGAAGCTACGTATTTTGCCGCGCTTCCGAATCCCGGTGTATGGTCGGTAAGAACCAGGTCGTTGTCAATGGTTTTCGGAACGCCGATAAATCGGATATCGCTCTCAATGCCCTGGGCATAGCGGGAAAGCTTGCTTACTGTGTCCATGGAGTCGTTGCCTCCGATATAGAAGAAGAAGCCGATGCCGTACTCTTCAAATCTGCGGAAAAGGGCCGGATATACTTCGTCATTCAGATCTTCGGGAAGTTTGTAGCGGCAGGAGCCCAGATAAGAGCCGGGAGTTGTTTTAATCAGTTCCAGTTCTCCGCTCTCTTCCAGCGGTTTCATATCCATGATATGGCCGTTCAGGAAGCCTTCAATTCCGTTTACCATGCCATATACTTTGTCAAAGGAATCGCTTCTCTTAAGCGCTTCGGAGACAACTCCGTACAGGCTTGCATTAATCACTGCTGTTGGTCCGCCGGACTGTCCGACGATTACATTTTTCTTCATGTGTTACCTCCTGTTTTTCGGGCGGAAACCGCTCCCGTCCGAGATATATTTTCTAGTATCTACTATATCGGAAAAAAATAAAATTTACAATACACATGGAATAACATTTAAAATAATGGTATACTATCCGTAAACTCAGACTAGGAGGAAAAGAGTTATGAAATATATTTCATTCGCCATTCCATGTTACAATTCGGAAGCTTATATGGAAAAAGCCATTAATTCCATACTGGAAGGCGGCGAAGATGTGGAGATTATTATAGTAAATGACGGCTCCAAAGACGGAACGAAAGAAATTGCGGAGAGATATGCCGCAAAATATCCGACGATTATCAAAGCGGTGAATAAAGAAAACGGCGGACATGGAGATGCAGTAAACTGCGGACTTGCCCATGCGACAGGACAGTATTTTAAAGTTGTGGACAGTGACGACTGGGTGGATAAGGATTCTCTGATGAAGATTCTGGACGCGGTAAAAGGATTTGTGGACGCGGATACGCAGGTCGATATGGTGATCGCAAATTATGTGTACGAAAAGGTGGGAATGGCAAAGAAAAAAGTCATCCGCTATGACAACGTACTTCCGGAGAACCAGATCTTCCGCTGGGATGATATCGGCAGATTCCGCCTGGATCAGTATATTCTGATGCATTCGGTAATCTACCGGACAGAGATGCTCCGGCTGTGCCAGCTGGAACTTCCGAAGCATACCTTCTATGTGGACAACATTTATGTGTACTATCCGCTGCCCCATGTGCGTACTCTGTACTATCTGAATGTGGATTTCTACCGCTATTTTATCGGGCGTGAGGATCAGTCGGTCAATGAAAAGGTAATGATCAGCCGGATCGACCAGCAGCTGTTTGTCACAAGAACCATGATTGCCATGTATGAGCTGAAAATGATTACCAGCAAAAAGCTCAGAAAATATATGGTTAATTACCTGGCGATTATGATGACCGTATCGTCAATCCTGTGCATCCGGTCCAAAAAGCCGGAAAATCTTGTGAAGAAAAAGGAACTCTGGGCTTATCTGAAGAAGAAGGATTACAAGACCTATGTGAAAATCCGCTACGGTATCCTGGGTCAGACCATGAATCTGCCGGGACGTCCCGGACGAAAGGTTTCTTCTCTGGCATACAGTGTTGCGAGAAGACTGATCGGATTCAATTAAAAATTCCATAATTTGAATAATTTTTCAGCCATGGCGCATATTACTATTTAAAAAGTAAAGGAGTAATATGTATCATGGCTGTTAATTTTTCAGAGAGTATGACAAAAGAAAATCTGATGCGTGCATTTGCCGGGGAGAGCCAGGCGCGCAACCGGTATACCATAGCGGCGGAACGGGCGGACAAGGAAGAAATGTACACCATTGCGGAAATCTTCCGATATACGGCGGATCAGGAGCGCGCCCATGCGGAGCGGTACTACGATCTGCTGAAATCGCTGGCCGGAGAGTCCATTCATATTGACGGCACATATCCGGTAGATCCCCAGGAGAGTCTGGAGGCGGTACTGCGGGCTGCAGAACACAATGAGCACGAAGAATATGCAGACGTCTATCAGGCTTTCGGCGATACCGCACGGGAAGAGGGATTTTTGGAAGCGGCTTCCGCATTTTATCAGATCGCGGAAGTGGAGCATGTCCATGAAAAGCGGTTCGGAAAGCTGGCACAGATGCTGGAAGATGATACCTGGTATAAAGGAACGGAAGTGCGGAAATGGATGTGTACCAACTGCGGCTATATTCATGAAGGAAAGCTGGCTCCTGAGCTCTGTCCGGTATGCCGCCACGAAAAAGGATATTTTATCCCTTACGAGCTGGCCTGCTATAAAGCGGAGACATTTGAAAAATAGGGTGGAGACAGGTTCTGGCGGAATGTCCCGCAGATCTTCCGGAAGGATGCAGCCTAAAGCTGCCAGCGGATGATCTGACCGTAACAACAGTCCCCGGACAAAATTCAGGTGCGGATAAAGTCAAATCAACCTAAAGGAAAGTGTATGTCATGGCTGTTTCAATGATATATTTCCTTATATCTCCTGCATAAGATTTACTGTAACAGCCCTGATGTGAAGGTATGGGACAGGAGGCATGTGCATGAGCCAGAAAATGGAAAATCTGCTGAATCTGGCGCTGGATGCGACGCCGGAGGAACGGCAGAAATCGCAGGAGCTGGATGTGGGGTATATGGCAGAAGAAAATGAGTGGGAGCTGATTATAAAATATTCCGGCTACCTGGATCAGGTAAGAGAGACCGTTGTTTCTGTCACAGAACTGTTGAACGGATATGCGGTAGTAATTGTAAAGGAATCGCAGATTGAAGTTCTGGCAGAACTGCCGGAGGTGGATTTTATTGAAAAACCGAAAAGCCTGTTTTTTGAGGCGGAAAACGGAAGGCGGACGTCCTGTATCGATGGGGTACAGGTTCCGCCTCTTTCTCTGTCCGGCCAGGGAGTTCTGGTGGGAATTGTAGACAGCGGAATTGACTATGCCAATCCGGATTTCAGAAACGAGGACGGGACCACCCGGATCGCGGCGCTCTGGGACCAGTCGGTTTCCGGAAATCCGCCGGAGGGATATAACCTGGGCAGGGAGTTTACCCGGGAACAGATCAACCGGGCACTGCAGGAAACAGATCCCCTTGCCCGTCTGGATTTGGTTCCCACCCGGGATATCAGCGGCCACGGAACGGCGGTGGCCGGGATCGCTGCAGGAAACGGACGGGGAAGTGAAGGCAGACGGTACCGGGGAGCTGCTCCGGAGGCAGAGCTTGTCGTTGTGAAAATGGGCACGCCCCGGCAGGACGGATTTCCCAGAACGACAGAACTGATGCAGGGAGTGGATTATATTGTACGTACTGCCCTGCGGCTGGGCAAACCTGTGGCAGTGAACATAAGCTTCGGAAATACATACGGATCCCATGACGGAACTTCCCTTATAGAGCGGTTCCTCAATAATATCTCGGAAACATGGAAGAATGTAATCTGCGTGGGAACAGGAAATGAGGGAAACAGCGGCGGGCATACCGGAGGCCGGGTATCTGATGAGGAAGAGGAGAGAGTCGAGATCGCTGTCCAGCCCAGAGAGACCAGCCTGAGTGTGCAGATCTGGAAATCCTATGTGGATGAGATGGATATTTCCGTAATCAGTCCTTCCGGTGTACGGGCGGGTCCAATTCCGGAAATTCTGGGACCTCAGCGGCTGTCTCTGGGCGGCACGGAGCTTCTTCTGTATTACGGGGAGCCCAAGCCATACAGTGTAAAACAGGAGATCTATATTTCTTTTCTGCCGGAGGCGTCCTATATGGAAAGCGGCGTGTGGCAGATTGTTCTGACGCCCCGGAGGATCGTGGACGGGACCTATGAGATGTGGCTGCCCAGCCAGAATGTGCTCAATGTGGGAACGGCTTTTCTGCGGCCCTCTCCGGATACCACGCTGACCATTCCGTCCACAGCATCTCTGGCTGTCACGGTAGCGGCCTACGATGCGCTGACCTTTTCCTATGCGGATTTTTCCGGAAGAGGGCCGGCTTCTCTGTATGAAGGAGAAGGGGCAAAGCCGGATCTGGCCGCCCCGGGCGTAAGGGTCATGGCGCCGGTGCCCGGCGGGGGATACCGGGAGCAGACAGGCACGTCCTTTGCCGCGCCTTTCGTCACCGGCAGCGCGGCCCTTCTGATGGAGTGGGGAATCGTGCAGGGCAATGATCCCTATCTGTACGGGGAGAAGGTGAAGGCGTATCTCAGACGGGGCGCCCGGGAAGTGCCGGGGTATGACCGGTGGCCCAATGCGCAGCTGGGGTACGGGATCCTGTGCGTGGAGGAGAGCCTGCCGGAATAGTTTCCGGAAGTCCGCCTGTCCTTCCGGCAGGAAATGTGTTAAGATAGACAAAGAAATGAAAGGGGAAATGATATGCGTTCACTTCTTGTTTATCTGAAACAATATAAAAAAGAATCCATACTGGCGCCTCTCTTTAAGATGCTGGAGGCGTCTTTTGAATTGCTTGTGCCGCTTGTAATGGCGGCGGTGATTGATGTGGGCATTGCCCATAAGGACAGCGGATACATTATCCGGATGTGTCTTCTTCTGATCGCCCTGGGACTGATCGGACTGGTCTGTTCCATTACGGCCCAGTACTTTTCGGCAAAGGCGGCGGCAGGCTTCGGCGCTGGGGTAAGGCATGCTCTTTTTGCTCATATTCAGAGTTTTTCCTTTACGGAGATGGATACCATCGGCACATCTACCCTCATTACGAGAATGACGAGTGATATCAATCAGGTGCAGTCCGGCGTTAACCTGGTGCTGCGCCTGTTCCTGCGCTCGCCGTTTATTGTGTTCGGCGCAATGGTTATGGCCTTTACCGTGGATGTGAAGGCGGCGCTTGTGTTTGTGGCGGCGATTCCGCTGCTTTCGGTGATCGTGTTCGGTGTTATGCTTATCACCATGCCTCTTTACCGGAACGTGCAGTCCCGGCTGGATCAGGTTCTGCTGGCTGCCCGGGAAAATCTGACCGGCGCCAGAGTGATCCGGGCGTTTAATCAGGAGGATCAGGAGAAGGAGCGGTTTTATACCGCCAATCAGCGGCTGACCGACGCCCAGAAGTTTGCCGGGCGGATCTCCGGGCTTATGAATCCGCTGACCTATGTGATTGTAAACGGCGCCATTGTTGTACTCATCTATATCGGCGCGGTGCGGGTTAATATCGGTGATCTGACCCAGGGAGAGGTTGTGGCCCTTCTGAACTATATGTCCCAGATTCTGGTGGAGCTTGTGAAGCTGGCCAATCTGATTATTACTGTGACAAAGGCGGTGGCCTGCGCCAACCGGATTGAGAAAGTGCTGCTGGAGAAGCCGGATATGAAGGAAGGAAGCCTGCAGTGGGATACTGCGGAGTGGGAAGAATCGCAGGAAAATGAGAAAAAACAGGAAAAACCGTTCCTGGAATTTTCCCATGTCTCTCTTACGTATAAAGGTGCGGCAGGCGAGGCTCTGACGGATATTTCCTTCCGGGCAGAGCGGGGGCAGACCATCGGTGTGATCGGAGGAACCGGCTCCGGGAAGTCCTCCCTTGTCAATCTGATTCCCCGTTTTTATGACGCCACGGAAGGAATGGTCCGTCTGGACGGAAGAGACGTGAAAGAATATCAGACAGAGAGCCTGCGGGCTCAGATCGGAGTCGTGCCCCAGAAGGCAGTCCTGTTCCGGGGAACGATAGAGGAGAATCTGCGCTGGGGAAATCCGCAGGCTTCAGAAGCGGAGCTGCAGGAGGCGCTTCGGATTTCCCAGGCGGCGGAGTTTGTAGAGAAGAAAGAAGGCGGTCTGCACGCGCCGGTGGAACAGGGAGGAAGAAATCTGTCCGGCGGACAGAAGCAGCGTCTTACCATTGCCAGGGCGCTGGTGAGAAAACCGGAGATCCTGATCCTGGACGACAGCGCTTCTGCTCTGGATTTTGCTACAGATGCGGCGCTTCGGAAAGCCATTGCGGGGATGAAGGAACAGCCGCTTGTATTTATTGTTTCCCAGCGGGCGGCGTCCATCTGGCATGCGGATCAGATCCTTGTACTGGACGACGGCAGACTGGCGGGACGGGGCACCCATGAGGAGCTGCTTGAGAACTGCCCGGTTTATCAGGAAATTTACTATTCTCAGTTCCCGAAGGAGGCAGTGTCAAATGGCTGATAAGAAGAACAGGAACAACCAGACCAGGAAAACAAATCAGATAAAAACAATAAAAAAAGTGCTTCAGTACCTTGGAAAATACCGGATTTTCCTTATCTTTTCCATTCTGCTGGCCGCTCTGAGCGTGGCGCTGACGCTTTACATTCCGAAACTGACCGGACAGGCAGTGGACTATATTGTGTCGGAAGGGCAGGTGGATTTCCCCGCAGTGTTCCGGGTAATGATCCAGATCGGCGTATGTACGCTGATTACGGCCCTTGCACAGTGGCTTATGAATGTATGCAACAATAAAATGACTTATCAGGTTGTGCGGGATATCCGGAACGAGGCTTTCCGCAAGATTGAGATCCTGCCGCTGAAATATATTGACGGGCATCCGGCGGGAGATGTGGTCAGCCGTGTAATTGCGGATGTGGATCAGTTTGCAGATGGCCTTCTGATGGGATTTACCCAGTTTTTTACCGGAGTGGCTACCATTGTGGGAACATTCGGATTTATGCTGTCAGTCAACGTGGGTATCACCTTTGTCGTAGTTCTTATTACACCGGTTTCTTTTATCGTAGCAGGCTTTATCGCCAAAAAGACCTTTGATATGTTCCGGCTGCAGTCGGAGATCCGGGGGGAACAGACGGAGCTGATTGAAGAAATGGTAGAAAACCAGAAGATTGTGCAGATGTTCGGAAAGGGAAAAGACGTGACGGAGCGGTTTGACGAGATAAATGAGCGGCTCAGAAGCAGTTCTCTCAGGGCTACATTTTTCTCCTCAATCACAAACCCGTCTACAAGATTTGTGAACAGTCTTGTATATACAGGCGTGGGTATTGCGGGAGCCTTTGCGGTTATCCATCAGGCTCTTACCGTAGGGCAGCTGTCCAGTTTCCTCAGTTATGCCAATCAGTATACAAAACCATTCAACGAGATTTCGGGAGTGGTGACGGAACTTCAGAATGCCATTGCCTGCGCGGCCCGGATCTTTGAACTGATCGAGGAAGAACCCCAGACGCCGGAGCCGGAGAATGCAGTGACATTAAAAGCAGTAAAAGGATATGTGGCGGCAAAAGATGTGTCATTTTCCTATCTGCCGGGCCGGAAGCTGATCGAACATTTTAATCTGGATGTAAAACCGGGACAGCGGATTGCCATTGTAGGACCCACCGGCTGCGGAAAGACCACGCTGATCAATCTGCTCATGCGCTTCTATGATGTAAACAAAGGAACCATCGAAGTGGACGGCGTGCCGGTGGATCAGATGACCCGGCACAGTCTCCGGGCGGCCTACGGCATGGTGCTGCAGGATACCTGGCTGAAGACCGGGACGATCCGGGACAATATTGCTATGGGACGGCCGGATGCAGGGATGGACGAGATTATCGAAGCAGCAAAGGCTTCATATATTCACAGCTTTATCATGCGTCTGCCGGACGGGTATGATACCTGGATTACAGAAGAGGGCGGCGGCATTTCCCAGGGACAGAAACAGCTTCTGTGTATCGCCCGGGTTATGCTGTGCAGGCCGCCTATGCTGATTCTGGATGAAGCTACCTCCTCCATAGATACCAGGACAGAGCTTAAGATTCAGAACGCATTTGCCCGACTGATGGAGGGAAGGACCACATTCATTGTGGCCCACAGACTGTCCACTATCCGGGAGGCGGACCGGATCCTTGTTATGAAGGACGGAAAGATCATAGAACAGGGAAAACACGAAGAACTGCTCCGGCAGGGAGGATTTTACAAGAAACTCTATATGAGCCAGTTCGCGGAAACCAGCGAAGCGTCATAGAAAGAAGCGCACAGTCTTAATCAATAAGAAAGAAGGACACAATACAATGACAAAGGAAAGTACACTCTGCTATATCGAGAAGGACGGGAAGTATCTGATGCTTCACCGCACAGTAAAGGAAAATGATGTAAACAAGGATAAATGGATCGGCGTAGGAGGACATTTTGAACACGGGGAAAGCCCGGAGGAATGTCTTCTGCGGGAAGTGAAGGAAGAGACCGGATATACGCTGACCAGCTGGAAATACAGGGGAATCGTAACTTTTGTGTACGGGGCGGATACGGTGGAGTACATGTCTCTGTATACGGCAGATGGATTTGAAGGGGAGCCTATTGCCTGCGACGAGGGGGATCTGGAGTGGGTGGAAAAGGACCGGCTGTATGATCTGGAACTCTGGGAGGGAGATAAGATCTTCTTCCGCCTGCTGGATGAAGGCAGGGAGTTCTTTTCCCTTAAGCTTGTCTATAACACGGAAGATGTTCTGGAATATGCGGCACTGGACGGGACTGCCCTTGATCTGGCGGAGGAGCGCAGAAAGAACCGGAAGAGCAGCGGGAAATATGCGGTAGTCTTTGCAAGCGCCACAGGAAATACGGCTCTTCTGGCAGAAGAGATCCGAAAGGCAAAAGGCGGGGATGACTGTGTGTATTTCGGAGAACCTTCCGAAGATATTTCCGGCCTGCTGGAGGATGCAGATATAATATACGCAGGCTTCTGGACGGATAAAGGAAGCTGCAGCGCTGAGATGGAACAGTTTCTGGGCACTCTGGCCGGGAGAAAGGTATTCCTCTTCGGTACGGCGGGCTTCGGGGGAGCAAAGGAGTATTTTGACCGGATTCTGGACCGGGTGGCATCCTTCCTTCCTGCTGACAGTACAGTAGCAGGACGCTACATGTGCCAGGGAAAAATGCCTCTGAGTGTGCGGAAACGCTACGAGGCCATGCTGGAGCAGAATCCGGATGATGGGAGAATGCAGGGCATGATCCGGAACTTTGACAGCGCCTTGTCTCACCCGGATGAGGCGGATTTGGAACGTCTTAAAGATGCGGTTGTACAGCCGCAGCAGGGTTGAGACAGAAGAAAGATCCGGGAACCGGTATCAGAGGCTTCTGTCTGATCCGGAAATCAGAGGAAAAACGAAGCTGTTTTCAGAAAAGGACTTTACTGTATGATGCAGAAAAGTCCTTTTGTTTTACAGATCTATATCAAAGATTTTACATAATGATGATATTTCCGCGAAAATCTGTGTGCTAAAATTACTCCGGCATAACTAGAAATACTGACCAGATAAAGGAGGACAACAGGAATGAAAAAGAGATGTGTGCGGGAATGGGCCAGAAGACTGCTGGCGGCAGGAATCTGCACGGCAGTTGCAGCAGGCACAGTTCCGGCAGACCTTGTGCATGCCGAAGAAAATCAGACAGAAGCTTCTCAGGCTGAAAGCGCGCCGGAGGTGGTGGCAGACTGGAAATTCAGCGAAAGCGGAGTGGAAAGCGGAACCATTGCCGGCGGAGACCTTGTCATTGCCGACCAGAGTGGAAACGACAACGATCTGAGAATGCAGCTGTATACCGGCAAACAGCCTACAGAAGATACATCAGCAGCCGACTGGACACAGTACCTGTCATTTTCCGATGACAGCATGACCGGAGACGGCAGTATGGTATTTAACGGCGACAGCAGCAACGCAGGAGCCGATTTTATCACCGTAGATGACGCGGCGATTAATTCAGAAACATTTGAAAACGGATATACAATGGAGTTTATTTATTATTTCCCCACAGACTGGACCACAGCAGACTCCTGGATGAGTCTGATTGCCAGACAGGGGAAGGCAGATTCTGTATCCGAATGGCAGCAGGGCACTATGTTTACTTCGGTGTCCAACTGCAAGGAGATCCAGTTCATTGCGGCAAATAAAGACGACAGTCACATGATGTCCAATGCCGCGTGGTCCGTTACCATGGATAAGGGCGGCGTGTGGTATCACATTGCGGTAACTTCCGACGGCCATGAGATCAGTACCTATGTAAACGGATGCGAGGCATTCCGGGATTATGTTTCTGATGAAATGAAAGGTCTGTACGCTGACCCGGAAGACGGCCGTTTCCGGATCGGATCCAGCTGGTGGAAGGAAGGCGGACAGACGCTGGACAAATTCCTTCAGGGAAGTCTTCAGGAGGTAAGAATCTCCGAAGGATGTCTGGATAAGAGCCAGTGGCTTGTGGAGAATCCGGAGCAGTATCTGGGAGAGTACGGAAGCAATGAAAGTTATACTCTGAAAAATGAGGACAACTACAATATCGTCCTGATTCCGGATACACAGAATACGGTAGAATACTGCGGAGACGTTATGGACGCGGCAGTTGACGGCCTGATTGATACTGCGGATGAACTGAATGTCAGAGGCGTAATCCACTTAGGGGATGTAGTTGACGACAACAATGACGATGCTCAGTATGTTACCGCAAGAAATGTATTTTACCAGCTCCCGGACGCCGGCATTAAGTTCCTTGTGCAGATGGGAAATCATGACGGCTGGGCAAGCGGAACTCATAACTACTACAACAGCTTTTCCGGAAAGAGCACCAGCTTTTTAAGAAGAGCGTCCTGGTATCTGACCAATTCACCCAACGGGGACGGCAACAGCTCCTATATGTTCGTACAGGGCGGAAGTTATAATTACCTTGTAATTTCCCTGTCGTGCACAGGAAGCGGAGCCGGACAGAATAACAATACCGGATGGGATTCAAAAGATGAAGAGTGGCTCAGAAGCGTTCTGGAAGAATATCCAAATTGTCCCACTATTGTGACGACCCATGATCTTCAGAACTGTTCTGAGACAGAGCCCAGCTCCATCACACTCAGCCCCCAGGGAACCAGGCTCTGGAACATTGTAAAAGACTATGACCAGGTATTTATGATGGTAGGCGGACACAGCCACGGATCCGGTGTGGAGATGCTGGAAAATACGAACGGGAAACCGGTCATCAGCATTCTGACAGATTACCAGTTCGCTTATAACGGCGGAAACGGATTCTTCCGTTATCTGGAATTTGACGAGAGTGCAGACAAGATCTACTACTCCACCTATTCTCCGTACGCAGCGTCACTGCCGGAGAATGAAAAGAGCTTTTTTGACGTAAACTTTATGACCGGCGACGGAAATGAAGGAGAGATCAGTCTTGATTTTGACTCCCGTTTCCCGGGCATGGAGATCGCGGACAACACAGCTTCTGACGACGGCAGATATATGAAGGGCGAGTACCATACCCATACCGGCCAGTCAAAAGACGCGACCTCAACATATATGTCCCTTGAAAATGTGCTGGGAGCGGCCTTCCGTAATGAAGCTGTAATCGGCGAAGCGGATCCGGCGGCTAAGATGACGGCTCTGACAGACGACGGCGGGTTTGATTTCCTCGGACTGGCCGACCATCTCCGCCAGTCCTACAACGGAGTTGACGGACAGGGAAATGGAAAGTACAACACTGCATTCTATGTCGCTCTTCAGACCCAGATCAGAGAGATTGAGAAACTGAAAGTAAAAGGACTTTATACAGATAAGATCATTTCCAACGGATTTGAGTGGGATATGCCCGGACTGGATCACGCGTCCGTCGGCATTCTGGATGAAAACGGAGAAGTATCTGTCGGCGGCGTTCATGAGTTTGAGTGGAAATACGCCAGCACAGGCAGCGGCGATGATCCCACATCTCTGTATGAACTGGACGAAAAAGCAGATGACATGGATGAGCAGAGTGTATGGGGCGACCGCCAGGGCGGCAGCGGAAATCCTCAGACTGCATATGACGCAGCGGCATGGCTTCAGGAAAACTATCCGGACAGCTACCTTCTGCCGAACCATCCGTCCCGTCATAACGGCGGCAGCGGCCAGGTAACCATTGAAAACCTGCGGCGTCTCAATGACGCGGCTCCGGATGTTGTATTCGGATTTGAAGGAATGCCGGGCAACCAGATGTCCGGAAGCGGGCGAGCGGAACTGCCGGAAGGAGATATCCGCAACGGCGCAGATGAAATGATCGCCGTAACCGGAGGTGTGTGGGATTCCCTTCTGTCAGAAGGCAGAAAGATCTACAACTTTGCCAACTCTGATTTCCACTTCAAAGTAAGTGCAGACGAGCAGTACTCCAGCGGATACTGGGCAAGCGAATACTCTTCCAATAACGTATACGTACAGCCGGGAGAGGACGGCGTCTATGATTACAGTGATGTGGTAGACGGACTCCGCTCCGGAAACAGCTACTCTACATACGGAAACCTGATTTCGGACCTGAGCTTTACGGCAGCGGCCGGAGACAGCAGCGCTACAATGGGCGGAGAGCTCAATGCCGCAGAAGGCGACAAAATTACAGTAACTGTAAAATTTAAAGTTCCGGAAAAGAACAATTATGAGACGCTTTACGGAACCGATACCGGAATCGATGCAGATAACACACCGGGGCTTGATCATGTGGATCTGATCGCGGGCAGCGTGACCGGAAAAGTAAGCGAAGACCAGTACGGCGAGATCAGCAGTGACGCAAAAATTGTAAAGACATTTACAAAAGAAGAGCTGGCAGAGGCAAAAGGCGAGGATGGCTATTATACTCTGACATTTACGGCAGACGCAGACCAGAACTGCTATTACCGCCTCCGCGGAACGACGGTATCTGAAGTGGACGAAAACGGAGATCCCCTTCCGGATCCGGACTACTCCGGCATTTCGGACAACAAGACAAGATTTGACACAATCAATGATTACAATTACAGCAGCATGTGCTTTTACGCAAACCCGATCTGGGTCAATGTCAGCGAAAAAACGGTAACCGTTGATACCCGGGTACTGGAGAAAACTCTGGAACTTGCAGCGGCAGCAGACACAGAGGGTGTAGTACCTTCCGTTGTTGAGCGGTTCAATCAGCTCAAGGCGGAAGCCCAGGATATTCTTGAGAGAGCCCAGGCAGGCGACCCGGAAGTGACCCAGGAAATGGCAGACCAGAGCTGGAAGAACCTGATCGATATTATGCAGTATCTGTCCTTTAAGCAGGGAGACAAGACCAATCTGCAGAAAGTGATCGAGGTGGCGGAAGGAATTGACCTGGAGAAATACTTAAGCGAAGGCCAGGAAGAATTTACCGCAGCCCTTGACGCGGCAAAAGCAGTTGTGGACAATGCAGACGCTATGCAGGAGGAAGTGGACAGTGCATGGAATGACCTTCTGACAGCAATGAGCCAGCTCCGTCTCAAACCAAGCAAAGAACTGCTGGAAGCACTGATTCAGACAGCAGAAGGCATGGATCTGACCGGCGTGGATAAAGAAGTGGCAGATGCATTTAATACTGCATTGGAAGAAGCAAAGAATGTATATGCAGACAGTGAAGCAGAGGAAGAAGAAGTATCACTGGCAGTGACCAATCTTCAGAATGCAATCAACGCAGTGGAAGAAGATCTGGCAAACCAGGGCAAAGATGACAACCAGGGCGGCAACGGCGGCCAGGGAGGAAATACGGAAAACCCGGACAGCCAGGGCGGCCAGGATGACATAAATACTCCGGGCGGTCAGGATGGCCAGAATGGAAACGGAGCGGATCCGTCTGAATCTGCCGGCAATTCCGGAAACCAGACGGTGAATCAGCAGAAGGTCGTACAGACAGGAGACAGCAGCCCGATTCTTCTGTGGACGGCAGTTCTGGCAGCTTCGGCGGTACTGATTGTCATATTTGAGAAAAAGAGAAGAAAACAGCTGTAATAATACAGCTATAAAAAAAGACGTCCGATCAGACCTGAGAGGGCGCCTTTTTTGTGGGAAAAATATGAGAAAATTTATCCGGAACTTCCGGCGTACAGAGAGGGCAGTCGATTCTCCGTACACCGCCTCCGGATTTTTTACAGATGAAAGGGACGGCTGATTTTTTCCCCGCAGCAGTATCTGTCAATAATGTTTCTGTCATCCCCATCATAGATAAACTGTTCCAGCTTCTCGAAGGGCGTGCGGGGAAACATTCCGTTCATTTCATCCGTTTCAATTACGAGAGCATCGAAATCATAACCTTGTTCAAAGCTTCCGGTTTTTCCGAAAAATTCACCGCTTTTTTTTGTGGCCAGATAGAAAGCTTCCGTGAGTGTGAGCGGTTTTTCTTCCGGATGAGAGAGCCAGTTTAATTTGGATACTTCTATGGAAGCTGCTATGTGTCTGTTCATATCAGGAGTGTGGCTTCCCGCAACATCACTGGCGATGCAGCATCTCATCCCCATTTCTAAATTCTTTCTGAGGGGCATGATTCCGCTGGAAAGGTCGGCGTTTGACTGGGCGCAGTGGGCGAGCATGATGTTTTTGGATCTGAGGAGGTCCTTTTCCCCGTCGGAAAGCCAGATAGAATGGGCCATAATGGTCTGGTTTTCTCTGAGAAGCCCGTATTCGTTATATACTTCCGTATAAGAAGGTATACCCGGGTGGAGAGAATGCACCCATTCAATTTCACTGCGGTTTTCTGATAAATGGGACTGTACAGGCAGATTATATTTTTCGCCCAGTTTTCCCAGCCCCTTCATCATCTTTTCTGTTGTTGCGGGAACGAATCTGGGGGTTAGTATATATCTGACGTGTTTCAGCTCCTCTTTGCTTTTTACAATCAGTTCTTCTGTTTCTTCCAGTGATGTATCCGTATCTTCACACAGATAGTCCGGAGAATTCCGATCCATATTTACTTTCCCGATAAAAGCGCAGAGCCCTGCCTGCTCAGTAAGACGCATAAGCTGCCAAGCTGAATTTTTATGAATTGTGGCAAAGGCACAGAAGCGCATAGTCCCGGACGCCCACAGTTTATTGAGAAAAAGCCGATAGGCACGGTCTGCAAAGGCGGGATCAGAGTATCTGGACTCAACGGGAAAAGTATAAGTTTCAAGCCAGGGAAGCAGCTCTTTATCAAATCCCACGCCCCGGTTAATCAGCTGGGGCGCATGGATATGAAGGTCATTAAACGCGGGTATGACCAGGGCCTGCCCGTAATCAGTAACAGGCCTGCCGGAATATCCTTCCGGCAGAGTGTTACAGATATCCTTGATTTTTCCGTCTTCAACAATCAGAAAGGCATTCTCTCTGATTACAATTTGTTCCGGTGAAGGCGTATATAGAAAATTTCCTTTTAGTATCATGATGCGGCAACTCCTTTTTCTATTTTTTTAACAGTATTTTGTCCTGTTTCCCGTATATTGCTTCCGGGAATAATAAGGTTGAGAACAACAGCGGTTATACCGCCTACGGCAGTTCCGCTGCTGAGGAAGTATTGTACAACCGATGGGAACATACCCATAACATCGGAGGAAATAACCATACTTGAAACCGTAAACACAATGGAAAGACCGATAACCAGAAGCTTTTTCTGATCCATCTTTTCCCGGGCGACAATCTTAAGGCCGTTTGCAATCAGAATCTGACAGATTACAAGAAATACACCGCTGATAACAGCGCCCGGCACAGATGCGATTACAGCCATAAGCTTTGGACAGAATCCCATTAATGTAAGAAGGATACCGGCGGCCATGACAACTCTCCGGCTTCCGATTTTTGTAATAGAGATTACACCTGCATTAGATGAATATCCGGTCAGTGGTGTACCTCCGAATAAAGAGCCGAGAAGACAGCCGATTCCTTCTCCGATAACAGCCCGGTTCAGCCGTTCATCTGTAAGCTGTTCATCTGTAACATCACTTACTGTAATCCAGACCCCTGTTGTCTCAATCAGTACGATAAAGTAGATAAAGACCATCAGGATGCAAGAAGATAATTCAAATCTGGGAGCACCAAAGTGGAATAACTGCGGCAGCTGGAACCATGCTGCTTCTTTGACAGCTGAAAAATCCAGAACCCCCATGAAGCCGGAGACAATGCATCCAACAATCAGAGAAGCAATCACGGAGAACAGATTTAAAAAAGTATAACGGTACCCTGTTTTATAAGATACAATGTTGATAATGATTAATGTGATCATTGCGGCAAATCCGGGAATTATATTATTAATCAAACCGCCGTCATTTGTAAAGACTCCGCCTGCAGCCGTTGACGTCAGAGAAATTCCGACGATGATAATTACCAGTCCGCCTATGTATGCCGGGATACATTTGTTGACGATTTTCGAGAACAGCCCTGTAAATCCAAGGATGCACAGGAGTACTGCCCCGGGAATCAGACTTCCGACCAGAACAGACATACCGCCGGAAACGCCGATTGCCGCAAGAGCACTTAAAGCGACAAAACTGGAACCCTGCACAACCGGAAGTTTAATTCCAAGCCCTGTCTGGATCAGAGTAGCAATACCACAGGTGAAAAAACACATCTGTATGAGATAACTGGTATCGCCGGATGAAAGACCGAGCATACCTGCCAGAAGAATGGGGAATACATACAAATCCATGGAAAGAATATGCTGGAATCCCAGAAGAATAGCCTTTCCCGGATTTACCGGATCATTTATGCCTACAATTAATTTTGACTTATGGTTCATAATAAAATCTCACCCTTTCTTAAAAAAATAGGCACTGTTCTATTTGAACAGCGCCTTTGCTTTTCAGAAATAATATTCGCGAATATAAAAATATAAAAAAGAAGCTTTCCCATTTTGTTGAGAAGGAAAATGGAAAAGCTTCTTTATATTTGTATTTTATAGCACAGCTGTATATTGCGTGTCAAGGGGGGGATTTTCTTTTTTTCATGTTTTTCAGGAGTACTTTTTGATATACTGAGTGAAAAGAGGGAAAAACCATATTTTCTGCCCTGCGGCGAGGGAGAATGGAACCGGCCGGGGTCCGATAAAGCCCCTCTTTTGTAAAAAATGTGACGGGAGGAATACAGATGTTCCGTGAAATGAGAAGAAAGCGGCAGCAGCTTTCAGAGGAGGAGTGCGAGGTTATTCTGAAGCGGGGAACCTCAGGAGTGCTGGCGGTGTCCGGAGATGACGGATATCCCTATGCAGTTCCTCTGAGCTATGTATATGACGGAGGAAGGCTGTTTTTTCATTGCGCGAAAAGCGGCCATAAGATGGATGCAATGCTAAGATGCAGTAAAGTTTCTTTCTGTGTTATAGACCAGGACCGGATTGTCCCGGAGGAGTATACGACATATTTCCGGAGCGTGATTGCATTCGGTGTTGTGAGAATTCTGGAGGACGATAACGAGAAGCGTGCGGCCGTCAGAAAGCTGGCTCTGAAATATGCCCCGGATGATTCGGAGGAGAACCGGGAACAGGCAATCCAGCGGGAATGGAAGCCGCTCTGCATGCTGGAGATGGAGATTGCCCATATGACCGGGAAGGAGGCAATTGAGCTTACTGCAGGAAAAGAAAATTAGGAAAATGAGAATCTTTCCGGACTGCAGTTTATGTCAGAGCGGATTTCTCCCTGCTTGTCATCACGCTTCTCTCTGCTTATAATATAGTGATTATAGGAGCGGAAATAAAATTCCGGAAAGAAGTTGTGAAGGATGTGATTCTGTGAAGAAGGTTCTGGATTATTTTTCCATAGACGGCGCAGTCGGCGGCAGCCAGGAATGGTTCAGGAATGTAGTGATGTATATCGGCGGATGCGCGGCGGCGACGGCCTGTGACTGCTGTATCTATCTGGCGCTTCACCGGGGAATGGAGCAGCTGTATCCTTTTGATATTCATCGGCTGACAAAGCAGGACTATATTGAATTTTCCATGAAGATGAAGCCCTATCTCAGACCCAGAGTAAACGGAGTGAATAAGCTCTGGATGTTTACGGAAGGATTCGGAAACTACCTGTCTGACGCGGGAGAGCATTCCCTGCAGATGGAGGAATTCCCGGGCATAGAGGATTTCCGCAGCGCGGAGACTTTTATCAAAAGACAGATCGACAGCGGATATCCTGTGCCTTATCTTATGCTGCGGCATAAAAAGGCGGAGTATAAGGATTTTGTGTGGCACTGGTTCCTCTGCTACGGGTATGAAGAGCGAGGCGATGGCCTGTGGATTACTGTTGCCACATACGGGGAAGCAACGGTGTTTCATCTGAAAGATCTGTGGAATACCGGATATGAGGAAAAAGGCGGGCTGATCGGGATCAGACGAAGAAAAGATCCGTTCTGACCGGAGAAAAGGTCTGATATCATTCTGGATTTTGAAAAGCGTATATGGATCAGCTGCGATACCGCATACGCTTTTCTGTTTTCCCCGGAGGGTATTGACCCGGAGAAAAGAACGCAGTAAGATAGGCAGGGCGAAAAGCGAATAGAAAATGAGTGGAGGGGTTTTTTTGAAAACAAATAAATATGAGATCGACATGTGCAACGGATCCATTATGGACAAACTGGTTTCTTTTTCTCTGCCACTGATGATTTCAAGCATTCTGCAGCTGATGTTCAATGCGGTGGACATTATTGTTGTGGGAAGGTTCAGCAGCAGTCAGGCGCTTGCGGCGGTTGGGGCCACCACGGCGCTGATTAATATATTTACCAATCTGTTTATCGGGATTTCCCTTGGAGCAAATGTTCTGGCGGCCAGATATTTTGCCGCCGGCCGTGACAAAGAAATGTCGGAATCAGTACATACAGCGATTACTCTGGCGCTGATCAGCGGAGTGATCATGGCATTTGTGGGAGTCGCAATGTCCAGAACAGCGCTGGAACTGATGGCGACGCCGGGGGACGTAATTAATCTGTCTACAACCTATATGCGGATCTACTTTGCGGGAATGCCGTTTTTCATGCTGTATAACTATGGCGCGGCGATTCTGAGAGCGGTGGGAGATACAAAACGTCCTCTTGTATTTCTTATTGCCGCGGGCCTGACAAATGTTGTGCTGGATCTGCTGCTGGTAATTGTGATTCCGCTGGGCGTGGCGGGAGTTGCCATCGGTACAGTGGCATCCCAGATGATATCCAGTATCCTGGTGCTTCGCTGCCTTTATAAATCAGAAGGAAGCTATCAGCTGAGATTCTCGAAACTGACGATCCGCTGGGTCTATCTGAAACGGATCTTCCAGGTGGGCATACCTGCGGGAATTCAAAGCACGGTCATTAACTTTTCCAACGCCCTGCTCCAGTCTTCCGTGAATTCCTTTGGATCCATTGCAATGGCGGGGTACACGGCGGCAAATAATATCCTGGGATTTCTGTACGCGGCAGTGAATGCGGTGACCCAGGCGTGCATGAGCTTTACCAGCCAGAATTACAGTGTAGGCAAAACGAAGCGTATGGACCGGGTGCTTCTTGACTGTATGCTTCTCTCGGCCGGAGTGTCCGTGGTGATCGGAGTGGGAGCGTATGTGTTCGGATCTCAGATCCTCAGAATCTATAATACAGAGCCGGAGGTAATCCGGTGCGGGCTGGAGATTCTGTCCATTACAACCGTGCCCTACTTCCTGTGCGGCATTATGGATCTGATTCCCGGGGCGCTGAGAGGAATGGGGCATTCTGCGGTGCCCATGGTTCTGTCCGTGATCGGTACAGTTGGAACGAGAATTGTGTGGATTTACGGATTTTTCCCGCAGCACAGATCGCTGCATTTCCTGTTTATTTCCTATCCGGGATCATGGATCATTACAATTGCCATGCAGGCGGTATGTTTCTGGTTTGTGCGAAAGAAGTGTATCAGACAGCTGGCAGCAGTGCGGGAGCAGCAGACTTGCAAAACAGCCTTTTCTAAACTATAATATACTATCATTGACAAGGCGGAGGGAGACATGGGAACGAGAAAAGAGCTGAAAAAAAGAGCGAGGTTATCCATAAAGCAGAGTTACTGGCGGGCAGTTTCTGTCTGCTTTCTTATCGCGATGCTTACAACAGCATACCCGGTAACCACCACTTTTTTCGGTTTTAATGCCGTGTCCGGGGGAATCCTGTCGGAGCCGGCCGGAACATCAGATCTGTCAAATTCCGATGTGATAATTCAGATTGCGGACAGTATTGTACCGGAAGACAGTATTGTCCGTCTGATCCCCGACGCTGTTATAGAGGCAGGGGGGCTTGTTGTTGACATATGTACGTCTGCAGGCTCTCTTCTTTTTTCTGTACTGCGTGCTGTTAATGGTTTTATTCTGGAGGATCCGGGAACCATGACGGTATTTCTTGCGGCAGGAGTTGTATTGTCGCTTCTTTATCAGATATTTATCAGCAATGTTCTTATTATCGGGGGAAAGCGTTTCTTCATGGAAGTGCGCAGATACAGACAGACCCGGATATCCAAGATATTTTTCCTTTATAAACTCCGCTGTATCTGGAGACCTGCCTGGGTTATGCTCTGCCGCGCAGTCTGCCAGACCTTGTGGAATTTTACCATTGCAGGGGGGATAATCAAGCATTATGAGTACAGTCTCATCCCCTATATTCTTGCAGAAAATCCCAGAATCGGAAGAAAGAAAGCCTTTTATCTTTCCAGACAGATGACACGGAATAATAAGTGGAAGCTGTTTCAGATTGATCTGTCCTTTCTGGGCTGGAAAATCCTGTCCCTTTCCACCCTTGGGATCCTGGACTTTTTCCTTGTGAATCCGTATGTTGCGGGCTGCAAGACGGAAGTTTATTTTTCGCTCCGCAGAAATTATGTTCTTTCCCGCTGCGCCGGGTACGAATATCTGAGTGATTCGTATCTGGAACATGTGCCGACGGAAGATGAACTGCTGATCAGCAAAGCGTTATATGATGATTCGCAGGGACCTTACACAAAAATATCCTATTTTGCTCCGGAACAGTATCCGGTATTTCTCTATTCTGTTCAGCCTCCTGCACGTGCGGTGAAAAGTCCCATAAAGGCGGAACGGAAGTACGACTGGCTTTCATACATATTTCTGTTTTTCGCTTTTTCTGTATTCGGATGGGTGCTGGAAACGGTGGCGTCCCTTGTGAGAAACGGAAAACTTCCGGATCATACCATGCTGGCGGGACCCTGGCTCCCTCTGTACGGAATATGCGGCGTGATTCTTCTGCTTCTGGTAAAAAGACTTTCGAAAAAACCGGTTGCGGTATTTCTGCTGAATTTCAGTATTTATTCCGTCCTGAGTTATCTTTCAAGCTGGCTGTTTGAAAGCGGACTGGGACTTCAGGTCAGGGATTATGACAACTATTTCCTCAATATCAACGGACGGATTTATCTGGGAGGTTCTACGGCTTTTGCCCTGCTGGGATGTGCGTTCCTTTACTATCTGGCGCCCCGGTGGACGGATGCTTTTCAGAAAATTTCCTGGGAAAAGCGGGTAATACTCTGCCTGATCCTGACCTGTCTGGGAATTGCCGATATCGCCTATACGATTCTGACAAAGCTCTGAGGCAGGAGAAGAGTTGATTTTTTGGCCAAATGATAGTAAACTTCTTAATAAATAAGATTAAATGATATGCTGCCGCAGCAGGCAGAGGAATGGAGACGATTATGAAAAAACGAGTTGTATTAGCTCTGGGACACCGGGCCCTGGGAACCACGCTCCCTGAGCAGAAGATTGCGGTAAAACATACCGCAAAATGCATTGCAGATCTTATCGAGGAAGGCTATAAAGTTGCCATTACCCACAGCAATGCGCCGCAGATTGGAATGATACACACAGCCATGAATGAGTTCGCAAAAAATCATACAGAGTATACGCCGGCGCCAATGTCCGTCTGCTCTGCCATGAGTCAGGGATATATCGGATACGATCTTCAGAACGGAATCCGGGAGGAGCTGTTAAACAGGGGAATTTACCGCACAGTAAGCACGGTGCTTACCCAGGTTGTGGTGGATCCGTATGACGAAGCATTTTACACGCCTACCAAGGTTCTGGGACGCTACATGAATGCAGAGGAAGCAAATGAGGAACGCAAGAAGGGAAACTATGTGATTGAGGAGGCGGGAAAAGGTTTCCGCCGTGTAGTATCAGCGCCGAATCCGGTCAGAATTGTGGAACTGGATGCAGTCAATGCTCTTCTGGATGCGGATCAGATTGTAATTGCCGCGGGCGGCGGCGGAATTCCTGTGCTGGAACAGGATAATCACCTGAAAGGAGCCAGCGCGGTTATCGAAAAGGACCTGGCTGCCGGGAAACTGGCAGAGGGAATTGACGCAGATATGCTCATCATTCTGACAAACGTGGAAAAGGTCTGCATCAATATGGGACAGCCGGACGAGGAGCCGCTTGGAGAAATTACGGTGGATCAGGCGAAAGCCTATATGGATGAAGGACATTTCGGTATTTACAATATGCTGCCCAAATTTAAGGCATCTGTTGAATTCGTAGAAAAACGGGAAGGACGCAGCGCCTATATCACTGCGTTTGACAAAGTAAAAGAAGCGCTGAAAGGCAAAACCGGAACCGTTATCCGCTGAAATGCAGATAAAGCGGTATAAGCCGGCCTGCCGGACTGCGTGTATGGATGAATTCCAAAATATACCAGAGGCTGTTTAAAAACAGCCTCTTTTTTGTGCACATTTTCAGTTGATTTTTCAGAATAGTTGATGTAATATATGCATATACTAGATGTAGTTATGAAAACCAGATGATGTTTCCTGGCGTTCTGGAGGTGCATAATTATGGATAAAAAGAAACATATTAAGGATCCCGGCAGTGCGATTACACATTTTATCGGCATGCTGATGGCAATTTTTGCAGCAGTGCCGCTTCTGATCAAAGCAGCCAGCGAGCCGGGCAGAATATATATTATTTCACTGGCAATTTACGCGGCAAGCCTGATTTTACTGTATGCGGCAAGTACCACATATCATACATTTGACATCTCGGAAAAGGTGAATACGGTTCTGAAAAAGATTGATCACATGATGATTTCGGTACTGATTGCAGGCAGTTATACGCCGGTTTGCCTGATTGTCCTGAAAGGGAAGACGGGGCTGATTCTTCTGGCCATCGTATGGTCGATTGCGATTGCCGGAATTCTGATCAAAGCGTTCTGGGTATATTGCCCCAAGTGGGTATCTTCCGTTCTTTATATCGGAATGGGATGGACCTGTGTACTGGCTTTTACTCAGATTCTCAATAACATGTCCCCGGCGGCTTTCGGATGGCTTCTGGCAGGAGGTATTATCTATACGGTGGGAGGCGTGATTTATGCGCTGAAACTTCCGATTTTCAATAACAGACACAAAAATTTCGGGAGCCATGAGATCTTCCATCTCTTTGTAATGGGAGGAAGCGCCTGCCATTTCGTAGTAATGTATGCGTTCCTTCTTCCATAAAAAAGGAGAACCCGGAACGGGGGATGAGACGGAAAGAAAGCAACAGAAAAAGAACATGAGACCATGAGTTATCTTCTCATGGCCTCGTGTTCTTTTTTGATTTCCTCAAAACAGTCCGGGGCAGTCCAGGAACTGTTTGTGGGAGTGAGGATCGCTTTGTAGGGAAAGGGACCTGCCCCTGTTTTTCGGAGGGCGGCCAGCGCCTGATTCAGCCGGCTGTCATCCAGGAAGCAGAATACGAACATTGTATCCGGCAGGTCGTCTCCTTCATAGCTGCCTTCGGCAGGTGTCATATCTTTGATTCCGGCAAGTACGCCCAGGGGCTGATTATATTCTTCCCGGGCAACCCGCTTCAGACGGATATGAAGTGGAAAGAGAGCCATCTCAATTTTCAGCAGACGGTCTTTTTCCGGAGGATGAAAAAGCAAGATTGTTTCTTTCATAACTACTGTTTTCTCCTGTCTTATTTCTGTTTTACTATAGTATTTTAGCGCAGAAACAGGGAAAAGGAAAGCCTGATTTGATGCGGCTCACGTTTTTGCGTATTCTGCATATACTGCCTGTGAGAAAATAGATTCCGGAGGAGGGCCCGGATGAGGATTTGCGAGCTCAGAGACAAAGAAGTGATTAATGTCTGCAGCGGCAGAAAGCTGGGGTGCGCAGTGGATGTAGAGATCAATATCTGTACCGGAGAGGTGGAGGCGGTTATTGTACCGGGGCCCGGCAAGATCTGCGGGTTCCTGGGCACGGACTGCGAATATGTCATACCGTTTGGCTGTATAAAGAAAATCGGTCCGGATATTATACTTGTGGAAATACAGGAGGAAAAGTTTTTGCAAAAAATATAGGGGTTGTGTATAATAAAGACAGCTTATCGGGGAGTAAAAGGCGCAAGCCGGCAAAACAGAAAGGCGGAAGAAATTATGAGATGTCCATATTGCGGAAATCCGGATACAAAAGTGATTGATTCAAGGCCAGCGGAAGACAAATGTTCCATCCGCAGACGCCGTTCCTGTGACGAGTGCGGGCGGAGATTTACAACCTATGAAAAGGTAGAAACAATTCCTCTGATCGTGATTAAAAAGGATAATAACCGTGAACAGTATGAACGGTCCAAGATTGAGCACGGCGTATTAAGCGCATGCTATAAGAGACCGGTTTCGGCGGAGGCCATACAGAAAACGATTGACGCCATCGAACTGGAGATTTTTAACCGGGAAGAGAAAGAAATCCCCAGCAGCGCCATCGGAGAGATTGTTATGGAGAAACTCAAAGATCTGGATCCTGTGGCGTATGTAAGATTTGCATCTGTTTACAGAGAATTTAAGGACGCCAACACATTTATGGATGAACTGAAAAAGTTCCTTCAGTGACGGTCCGGATCCGGCAGGGTTTGTGAAAGAAAAAGGGCAGCAGAAGGGACAGATGGAGCATGCGCACATATAAGCTGACAGTCGCATATGACGGAACCCGCTATCAGGGCTGGCAGCGGCAGGGAAATACAGACAATACGATTCAGGGAATTCTGGAAAAGGCCGTGTCTGAGGAAACCGGATTTGATGTGGAGGTAAATGGTTCCGGCCGGACGGATGCCGGCGTACATGCCAGAGGGCAGACCGCAAGTATTGTTCTTCCGGGCCGGATTACAGAAGCAGAATTTACCGGACGGCTGAACGACAGGCTGCCGGCGGATATCCGCGTCCTTCGAACGGAGCTTGTGAAGAACGGCTTCCATGCGAGAAAGAGCGCGTCAGGCAAAGTATACGAATACCATGTGGATACGGGAGAACGGCGGATGTGTTTACGAGGCGGTACTGTTATCATTTCCCTCATTCTCTGGATCTGGATGCAATGAGAGAAGCCGCAGGATATCTGACGGGAACTCACGAATACGCAGGATATACGGATAAAAAGGATGAAAAGTCCACACGGCGTACCATTTATGATATAATGATCAGCGGACAGGGCAGCAGGCTGGTTATAGAATATAGCGGCACCGGCTTTCTGTACCATATGGTGCGGATTCTTACGGGGACGCTTCTTGAGACAGGCACCGGACAGCGGCTGCCGCAGGAGGCAGCCGCAGCACTGCAGACGAAGGACAGAAGGCAGGCAGGATTTCTTGCTCCGGCACGGGGGCTGTTTCTGCGGGAAGTCCGCTATGACTGAAACAGGGACAGGTAGCAGTAGCATGTATATCTGTCTTTCCTTTTTTGGCCAGATTCGCTGCAAAGGAGGTAAGGATGAAATTAATATCATGGAATGTAAATGGAATCCGGGCATGTGTCCAGAAGGGATTCCTTGATTTTTTCAAAGAGGCGGATGCGGATATTTTCTGCATCCAGGAAACAAAGATGCAGGAAGGACAGCTTACGCTTGATCTGGACGGCTATTATCAGTACTGGAATTATGCGGTGAGAAAAGGCTATTCCGGTACAGCGGTATTTACAAAGAAAGAGCCGCTGTCCGTGTCATACGGAATCGGCATCGAAGAACACGACCAGGAAGGCAGGGTGATCACCTGCGAATTTGAAGACTTTTATTTTGTCACAGTGTATACGCCCAATTCCCAGAGCGAGCTTGCAAGACTGGATTACCGTATGGTGTGGGAAGATGATTTCCGGGCATATCTGAAAAAGCTGGAAGAGAAGAAGCCGGTGATTGTAACAGGCGATATGAATGTGGCGCATGAAGAAATCGACCTGAAAAATCCAAAGACAAACAGAAAAAATGCAGGATTTACCGATCAGGAGAGACAGAAGTTCACAGAACTTCTGGATGCGGGATTTATCGATACGTTCCGCTATTTTTATCCGGATGCAGAGGGAATTTATTCCTGGTGGTCATACCGGTTCAGCGCACGGGCAAAAAACGCCGGATGGCGCATTGACTATTTCTGCGTATCCGAGTGCCTGAAGGACAGGCTCGCAGATGCAAAGATCCTGACAGATGTGATGGGCTCAGACCACTGCCCGGTGGAACTGGACCTGAAGTGATAAATTGTATTAGGAGGACAAGGAGAAATGACAAAGATTGATATTATTTCCGGCTTCCTGGGAGCCGGAAAAACAACACTGATTAAAAAACTGCTTTCTGAGGCATTTACAGGAGAACAGGTTGTGCTGATTGAGAATGAATTCGGCGAGATCGGAATTGACGGCGGATTCCTGAAAGAATCCGGAATAGAGATCAGAGAAATGAATTCCGGATGCATCTGCTGTTCGCTTGTGGGGGATTTCGGAAAATCTCTCCGGGAAGTTGTGGACACGTATCATCCGGACCGGATTCTGATTGAACCCTCCGGTGTGGGAAAACTGTCTGATGTAATCCGGGCTGTTCAGGATGTACAGGAGGAAATCGATGCAGAACTCAACAGCTTTACAACAGTTGTGGATGTAACAAAATGCAGAATATACAGAAAGAACTTCGGCGAATTTTTCAGTAATCAGATCGAGTATGCCGGGGCCGTTATCCTGAGCCGTACAGATAAAGCAAAACCGGAGAAGATTGAAGAGAGCGTCGCACTGCTTCGCGAGCTGAATGGGAAGGCGCCGTTTATAACAACTCCGATTTCAAAGCTTGAGGGAAAGAAAATCCTGGAGACAATGGAATCCGGAAAATCTCTGGAAGAGGAGCTGCTGGCGGAAGTGACCTGTCCGGTATGCGGACATGCGCACAGCCATGATCACGACCACGAGCACGATCACCATCACGACCACGACCACGAGCATGATCACCATCACGACCATGATCATGAGCACGATCACCATCACGACCACGATCACGAGCATGAGCATCATCACCATGATCATGAAGGCCATCACCATGCAGATGAAGTGTTTACAAGCTGGGGCCGTGAGACCATTCATACCTTTACGAAAGAGCAGGTGGAACAGATCCTGGGTCATCTGGAAAAAGAACAGGAGTATGGCAATGTACTCCGTGCGAAAGGCATGGTTGCAGGCGAGGACGGAAACTGGATTTATTTTGATATGGTGCCGGGTGAGCATGAAGTCAGAGAAGGCGCGCCGGAATATACGGGAAGAATCTGTGTGATCGGCGCCCAGCTGAACGAGCAGAAGCTGGAAGAACTTTTCGGACTTGCGTAAATAGATGGGAGAGACAAAGCAATGGAACCAAATGTAATGGTATATCTGATGACAGGTTTTCTGGACAGTGGTAAAACACAGTTCCTGAAATTTACGCTGCAGCAGGACTATTTCCAGATTGACGGCAAGACCCTTCTTATTCTGTGCGAAGAGGGAGAAGAAGAGTACAATCCGATGGAAATGCTCCGGTATGGAGTTGTCATAGAGAAAATAGAAGATCAGGAAGATCTGACTGAGGAATATCTGGAAGAGCTGAACAGGAAACACGAGCCGGAACGTGTTGTAGTCGAATATAACGGCATGTGGAAGGTAAGTGATTTTGAGGTAATGAAGCTTCCGGACGGCTGGGAGATTGAACAGAAGCTGACGACAGTGGACGCCAGCACGTTTCAGATGTATCTGACAAATCTGAAACCGCTGTTTGTCGAGATGGTCCGGGGCGCGGAACTGGTACTGTTCAACCGCTGCCAGGATCTGAAACCGCTGCCGGGATACAGAAGAAGCGTAAAGGTTGTAAGTCCTCAGGCGGAAGTGATTTTCGAGGATGAAGAAGGCGAAATTGAAAATATTTTTGAAGATGATGTGCCCTATGACCTGAAAGCGCCGGTTATCCAGATTGCCAGAGAGGACTACGGCATCTGGTATGTGGATATGATGGAAAATCCTGACCGGTACAAAGGGAAGACGGTTGAATTTACAGCAAAGGTACTGAAACCAAGGGGATTCCCGTCGAAAGTCTTTCTGCCGGGCCGCATGGCTATGACATGCTGCGCGGATGACACGACATTTCTCGGATATGTGTGCAGGAGCGCCTATGCGCCGAAACTGAAGGCGGGCCAGTGGGTCACTGTCCGGGCAAAGGTAAGATATGCAAATGTATCTGTGTACCAGGGCGAAGGTCCTGTGCTGGAGGCGGAGAATATAGAGCCGGCAGAGCCGATAGAAGAGCTGGTATATTTTAACTAGCAAAGACGGACGCCGGGGATGAGGAATAAAAAGATTAGTGAAAGAGGAGGTACTGGATATGGAAAAAAAGTATGATGTAATTGCACTCGGGGAACTTCTGATTGATTTTACCATGAACGGACAGAGCGAACAGGGCAACAACCTGTTCGAGGCATGTCCGGGAGGGGCGCCGTGTAATGTGCTGGCGCTGCTGAACCGGATGGAAAAGAAGACAGCTTTCGTAGGAAAGGTAGGAGAAGATCAGTTCGGAAGACTTTTAAGAGATACAATTACGGAAGCGGGCATAGACGCTTCCGGCCTGAGAATGGATAAAGAAGTCAATACTACGCTGGCCTTTGTACACACCTTCCCGGACGGCGACAGAGAGTTTTCCTTCTACCGCAATCCGGGGGCAGATATGATGTTCTCAGAAGATGAGGTGGATCCTGCGTTTATCGGACAGACAAAGATCTTCCATTTTGGAACGTTATCCATGACCCATGATGGTGTGAGGGCTGCCACAAAAAAGGCAGTGAAGGCAGCGAAGGACGGAGGATGCCTTGTATCCTTTGATCCCAATCTGCGGCCGCCGCTCTGGTCCTCCCTGGATCTTGCAAAAGAGCAGATGGAATATGGTTTCAGTGTCTGCGATATTCTGAAAATTTCAGACAATGAGATTCAGTTTGTATCCGGAAAAGAGGATTATGATGAGGGAATCGCTTATCTTCAGGAGAAATATCAGATTCCTCTGATTCTGCTGACTATGGGGAAAGACGGAAGCCGGGCTTATTACAAAGGAATGCGGGTTGAACGCCCGGGATTTTCTGTCAAGACCATTGAGACTACAGGCGCCGGAGACACCTTCTGCGGCAGCTCCCTGAATTATATCCTGGAACATGACTTCAGCAATCTGACCGAAGAAGAACTGGGCGAGATGCTGACATTTGCAAATGCAGCTGCAGCTATCGTGACAACTAAGAAAGGCGCTATCCGCGCAATGCCGGCAAGGGAGGAAGTGCAGGCGCTGATTGCGGGAAAATAGATCCGGATTTGCATGATTGAGAAGGGACGCCGGGAGAGCCTGGCGTGGTGCCGGAGGACGCACTCGCGTTCGGACCGCAGACGCAGCGGTACATAAGAGCGCAAAAAACGCGCTCTAAGAACCGGCGCTGCTTTACGGTCCTCCATCACCACACCAGGCTCTCCCGCCTGACTTCTCCCTCACACAATTCCGGATTCCGACAGAAAAAACGCGGACAGAACTTTCCTGGATGTAACTGCCCGGATCCAGAGCATCAGTACTGGCCGCCCGGATCACCTGCTATCTTTGCCGTTAAAGCGCCATTTCTGAATCCGTCTTATAAAACTTCCCTCCCTTCCGGTTTCTGACTGCTGACCGGAGGTTCGGTTCAACAAATCCGGCTTCACAAAAATCTCCGGTTTTTATTTCTCCACTCCCGCGGCGATATTCCGTATACATTTTTGAAAGCTCTGGAAAAGTGAAGCTGATTCGGATATCCTACGGCGTTTCCGATATCGCTGATGGAGAGGCCGGTCAGTTTCAGAAGTTCTGAAGCTTTGGTCATGCGGTAGTTTAAAAGAAACTGCTGGGGGGAGCTCCCTACGGTTTCTTTAAAGATACGTCCGAAGTATGTGCGGTTCAGACCGCAGAAGGCAGCAATCTGTTCTACGGATATATCGTTCTGAAAGTTCTGCTCGATAAAGTTCAGCGCTTCTTTTATATAGAAATCTCTTACCTTCCCGTTTGCGGTAACGTTTACGGAGGCGGCAGAGCGGGAAAGGTAGTCGACAAAAAGATAGAGATGGCCGATCAGATGGAAAGGCGATTCGTTTCCGTGTTCGGCAATATAAATCATCTCATTTTTCATATTTTCTCTCAGATCCTTAAAAGATGCATGGTATACCGGGTGATCAGGCGTGAGGCCGGATGTTTCGATTACTTCTCTGACCCGCATCCCGTCGAATTCAATCCAGACATATTCCCAGGGAAGTTTTTCATCTGCGATGTAAGTGTTGATCTGGCGCGGGAAGATCATAAAGCCCTGGCCGCTGTGAATCTGGTATTCGTGGGACTGCCCTTTTGTATCGTTGGCAAGGAGTTTTCCGGTGCCGGATATCACATAGTGGAACAGATAGTGATTTCTGGCGGCAGGCCCGAAGGAATGGGCCGGAGCGCATTGTTCTTTTCCGAACTGATACAGACCCAGGTCTACAAAATTTTCATTTGGAAATACAGAAAACAGAGAATCTTTCATAAGCTGCTCCTTTTTTTCTTTAAGAGAGATTTTCAGATTGTAAATTGATTATAGCTCAAATTATACCAAAATGCGACCATACTTTACGTAATTAATACATAAGTTGCATTTTGGCATAAAATATGAGAGATATAGATATTTTTAGAAATATTTTAGAATGTTATAATCTTTTTATAAGCGTAAATAGCGAAAGGAAGGAGCTGAAACTATTATGAAAAGAAAAAAGGTGATCAGTGCGGTTCTCGCAGTGTCCATGCTTTCTGCGGCCATTCTTCCAGGCTGCGGGTCAGGCGAGGACGACGGCGTGACGGAGATCGAGATCCTGCAGTACAAACCGGAAGCGGCGACGTACTTCGATCAGGTGGAAGACGAGTTTAACGCGACCCACGATGACATCCATCTGACCATTAGTTCTCCGAATGATGCCAGCACGATCATGCGTACAAGGTTTATCCGGGAGGACTATCCGGACATCATCGGTATAGGAGGAGATATTAACTATTCCTATTATGTTGATGCAGGCATCCTGGCAGATGTGTCGGATTACGACGGACTTGCCGATATTAATCAGTCTTATATCGACATTCTGGAAAACCTTGAGATTGTTCCTACTGACGGTACATATGGAGTGCCTTATGTGGCCAACGCTGCCGGTATTCTGTACAATCGGGATATGTTTGAGGAGCACGGCTGGAAGATCCCGGAGACATGGACCGAGCTGATGGATCTGTGCGAGGATATCCAGGCAGAGGGCATTCTGCCGTTCTATTTCGGATTCCGTGACACATGGACCTGTCTGGCGCCGTGGAATGCACTTGCCGTAGGACTGGCGCCGGCTGATACCTGCCGGAAGGTAAATGCAGGTGAGACAACGTTTTCTGACGAGTACCGCGAGACAGCAGAAAAATGTCTGCAGCTGGTAAGCTACGGACCGGACGATCCGTTCGCATACGGATACAATGATGCATGTACAGCATTTGCAAACGGGGAATCAGCCATGTATCCCATCGGAAGCTATGCAGTGCCGCAGATTCTTTCCGTTAATCCGGATATGAACATTGACTCATTTGTAATGCCGGGAAATGAGGATCCGTCAGAAAATACTCTGAACTCCGGTGTCGACCTGATGTTTGCGGTGACAGAAGCATGTGAAAATAAGGATGCTGCGCTTGAGGTTATTGATTTCCTGCTGGAAGATGAGAACATTCAGGCGTATATCGACGATCAGAATGCAATCCCCTGCAAGACGGGAGATTTCCGGCTGGCATCTGAGCTGGACGGTATGACATCATTTATTGAGTCCGGCAACATGACAGACTACCAGGATCATTACTATCCGTCTGAAATGGCTGCGGATGCACTGATCCAGACATTCCTGATTGATAAAGATGTGGATGCATTCCTTAAGGACTTCGATACTCGCTGGCAGAGATATAACAGAGATATCATCCGTGAAGTTCAGGAATATAACGAAGAACACGGAACAGCCGAGTAGGAAAGGAGCGGGGTAGATTATGAAAAAAGGAAACAGCAGCAAGCGGACCTATATGCTGATCACAATACCGATCCTGGCACTGTTTGTCTGCTTTAACACAATACCGCTGATCCGCGGTGTGATTTACAGTTTTACAAACTTTAAAGGATTCGGAAATTATGACTGGGTCGGATTCCGCAACTACATGGATCTGTTTACGGATCCCAGAATCGGGAACTCCTATCTGTTCACAATCAAACTGGCGATTGCGGCAACCATTGTTACCAACGTAATCAGCCTGATTCTTGCTCTGGGACTGAACAGCAAGATCAAAGGAAAAACTTTCCTCCGTGCGGCTTATTTTGTACCGAACGTACTGGGCGCCCTGGTTGTAGGCTATATTTTCCAGTATATCTTTACTTACATTCTGCCGGAATTCGGTAAGATGATCGGAAACAAAACATTAAGCTCCAGTATGCTTTCCAGCACAAGCCTGGCATGGATCGCTATCGTAGTTGTGTGCGCATGGCAGAATATAGCGATGAATACGATCATTTACATCTCGGGTCTTCAGACGGTGCCGGAAGATGTATATGAGGCCGGCGACCTGGACGGCGCGACAGGCTGGAAGAAGTTCAGATACCTGACATTCCCGCTGATTATTCCGTTCTTTACCATCAATATGGTTCTCTGTGTAAAGAACTTCCTGATGGTATTTGATCAGATCATGGCAATGACACAGGGAGGTCCTGCACAGAGTACAGAGTCTATCTCCTACCTGATTTACAACAATGGTATGAAAGGCGGAAGTTTCGGATATCAGAGTGCCAACGCGGTTGTATTCTTCATTGTAATTGTTGTGATTTCCGTGGCACAGATGTCCATATCAAGTAAGAAGGAGGAACAGTTATAATGTATGAGAAAATGAAATCAAAAGTAAACTGGCCCATTACGATCCTTCTGTTTATCGGACTGCTTACCATAGCATTTCCGCTGTATATGGCGATTGTTATCGCGTTCAAGCAGCCCTCGGAAATGACAACAAGTATTTCCGGAATCCTTTCCCTGCCGAAGTCATGGAGTCTCAGCAATTTTGCACAGGCCATGGAAGTGACAGACTTCTGGCGCTCCCTGGGGAACAGCCTTCTGGTGACTATTTCTACCGTTGTGCTGTGTATCCTGCTCCATTCTCTGATGGGATATGCCGTGGGAAGAAATAAAGGCCACAGCAAAGTATATAATGTGATTTATCTCTTTATTGTAAGTGGTATGTTCGTCCCGTTTGCAATCCTTATGATGCCTCTGGCAAAACAGACCGCAGAGATGCATCTTGCAAATTGGGCTGGTGTTATCCTCCTTTATGTGGTATTCTATATGCCGATGAATTTACTTCTGTATACGGGATATCTTGTAAATATTCCGATCGCACTTGAAGAAGCGGCAAGAGTTGACGGCGCCAGCACATGGCGGACATTCTGGAAGATTATCTTCCCGATTATGAAGCCCATGCATGCGACAGTTGCTGTTATTACAGCCCTTGCAGTATGGAACGACGTCATGACGCCTCTGGTTATTATGGCTGGAAGCGGACAGAATACACTGCCGCTGGCACAGCTGACATTCCAGACTCAGTTTGGTACAAACTACAATCTGGCGTTTGCTTCCTATCTGCTGGCTCTGATACCGATTATTATCTTCTATGTGATCTGTCAGAAACAGATTATCAACGGAGTTGTAAACGGTGCTGTGAAATAAATATGTCCGGGTGCGCATCCGCGTATCCTGAAGAGGCGGGTGTTATGTGCGAAATGAAGTACATTCACCCGCCTTTTGTTCCTTTATCGGAAAGAGCCTGCTGGCAGTGCTCTTTGAATAAAATAATCTGAAGATCAGGAGAAACTGGAATATGAGCATAGTATATGACGAGGCACAGAAAACAATTACGCTGAATACAAGGAATACGACTTATCAGATGCAGATTGACAGATATGGGTTCCTGCTGCATCTGTATTACGGGAAACGCGCGGACGGATGCATGGATTATCTTCTGACATATTATGACCGGGGATTTTCGGGCAATCCATATGACGCGGGCAATGACAAGACTTATTCTATGGATTCCCTCCCGCAGGAATTCCCTTCCCTGGGAACCGGGGATTACCGCACACCGGCATGCATTATTAAGAATACGGACCGGACATACTGCAGTGATTTCCGCTATGAAAGCCACAGTATCCGTGCGGGAAAATACTCTCTGGAAGGACTTCCGGCTGTATATGCGGGGGAAGACGAGGCACAGACACTGGAAGTGGTTCTTGCAGACCGGGTGACCGGAGTGAAGGCGGTTCTTCTCTATGGGGTTCTGCCGGAATATAATGTGATTACCCGGAGCGTACGGATTATCAATGGAGGCAGCGGCCGCATTTCAGTAAAAAAACTGGCGCCTGCCTGTCTGGATATGGTTGGCGGTTCCTATGATTTCATTACGTTCTACGGACGTCATGCCATGGAAAGAAATTATCAGAGAATGCCGGTCGGACACGGCCTGGCAAAAATCGGGAGTCTGAGAGGATCCTCAAGCCATCAGTATAACCCGGGAGTGATTATGGCGGAGCATGACGCTACGGAAGATGCAGGAAGCTGCTATTCCATGGTTTTTGTATACAGTGGAGGATTTCAGAGTGAGGCCGGACAGGACCAGTACTATCAGACAAGACTTCTGATGGGGCTCAGCGAGGAACAGTTTGCGTATCCGCTGCAGGCGGGCGAGGAATTTCAGTCTCCGGAAGTGATCCTGAGTTATTCATCAGAAGGTCTGGCAAAGCTTTCCCAGAACCTGCACCGTTGTATGAGAACGCATCTGTGCAGAGGAAAGTATAAGGAAATTGTACGTCCGATTCTTCTGAACAGCTGGGAGGCTTCCTATTTTGACTTTACTGGTGAAAGTCTTCTGGAACTGGCGCGGCAGGCTGCTGAGCTGGGTATGGAGATGTTTGTCATGGACGATGGCTGGTTTGGCAAAAGAGACAGTGAACTCAGAGGTCTGGGCGACTGGACTGTAAATGAAGAGAAGCTGGGATGCTCTCTTGGCGAGCTGATCCGGAAGATCAATGACATGGGACTGAAATTCGGTATCTGGATTGAACCTGAGATGGTGAATGAAGACAGTGACCTTTACCGGGAGCATCCGGACTGGGCTTTTGTTATCCCGGGCCGCAGGCCGAACCGTTCCAGACATCAGCTGGTTCTTGACTTTTCAAGAAAAGAAGTGGTGGACTATATTTATGAGAAAATCTGCAGTGTTCTGGATCAGGGGAATGTTGAATATATAAAATGGGATATGAACCGGAGCCTTGCAGATATCTATTCTGCCACAGCTGACAGCCAGGGAAGAGTGCTGTATGATTATGTTCTGGGACTGTATGATTTCCTTGAGCGGCTGGTAAAACGGTATCCGGATATTCTTATCGAGGGCTGCAGCGGAGGCGGCGGACGTTTTGATGCAGGTATGCTTTACTATACGCCTCAGATCTGGTGCAGTGACAATACGGATCCCATTGACCGTCTGGAGATTCAGTACGGTACATCGTATATTTATCCTACTTCCTGCGTAGGATCCCATGTGTCCGCATCGCCCAATCATCAGACTGGAAGGATTACAGATCTGAAAACCAGAGGTGTGACTGCAATGGCGGGAACATTTGGTTATGAACTGAATCTGAATGAACTCAGCGAAGAGGAAAAAGAGGAGATCCGGCAGCAGATTGCGGAATATAAGAAGTATGCTGAACTGATTCAGAGAGGTCTTTACTACCGCCTGACAAATCCGCAGACAGATAATCAGGGGGCGTGGGAGTTTGTCTCTGAAGATCAGCGGGAAGCACTGGTACAGGTTGTCGGCATTAAAAAACATGCAAACATGACGGTGGATTATATTAAAGTGAAAGGACTGAAAGAAAATACCATGTACCGTGAAACGGAGAGCGGAAGATTGTATAACAGTACTGCGCTCCGGGAGGCGGGGATTCCCAAACCGGTTCTGAACGGAGAATATAAGGCATATCAGTGGCACTTTGTGCAGGAAGATTAAGGAAGATCCGCGGTTCGCAGCTCAGGGGTATCTGATCTGCGGACCGCATAAATAATACAGACAGGAGATTGTTGAGCCATGGCAAAGAAATCAAGAGCTGCAAGAAAAAAACTGGCCGCGGCAACTGCGAAGGTAGCCGCAGGTAAACAGCAGACACAGAAAAAAGAAACGATTCATGATACAAAGCAGTCCGGAGAAGCTGCAGCGGCTTTAAAGAAAGCAGAAGAAGAGAAGAAAAAAGCCGAAGCGGAGGCAGCCGCAAAGAAGGCGGAAGAGGAGAAGAAAAAAGCCGAAGCGGAGGCAGCCGCAAAGAAGGCGGAAGAAGAAAAGAAGAAAGCCGAAGCAGAGAAAGAACAGAATGACCGGGTATTTGCGGAGCGTCTGGGACGCCATCATGACGAGCTGCGCTGGCTATACATGGAGCTGTATGATAATGACGATATGTTTGCCGAGCTGTGCGGCCAGATGAAGCGCTATTATGACGCACGGAATGAAAAGCTGAAGAAACTGGATGCTGAGCGTGAAGCGGCGGGAGAGTGGTACCGCAGACGGGATATGCTCGGTATGATGATGTATATTGATAATTTTGCAGGAAATATCAAAGGTGTGCAGGAGAAACTCCCCTATCTTGAAAAATGCAATGTAAATTATATTCACCTGATGCCTTTCCTGGATTCTCCGAAGGGACGCTCGGACGGAGGATACGCGGTGGCAGATTTCCGCAAAGTAAAGCCGGAGCTTGGCACAATGGATGATCTGGCTGAACTGGCGGAGAAATGTCATGACAGAGGCATCAGTCTCTGCATGGATTTTGTTATGAATCATACCTCGGAAGACCATGAGTGGGCTGTAAAGGCACGGCAGGGAGACGGCGAATACATGAGCCGGTACTTCTTCTATGCGGATCCGTCCATTCCGCAGGAATACGAAAAGACAGTTCCGCAGGTATTCCCCACAACGGCGCCGGGAAATTTCACCTATCTGCCGGAGCTGGGGCATTATGTAATGACAACATTTTACCCGTATCAGTGGGATCTGAACTACAGAAATCCCCGGGTGTTTAATGAGATGATGTATAATTTCCTTTACCTGGCGAATCAGGGAATGGATATTATCAGAATTGATGCGGTTCCATATATCTGGAAAGAACTGGGCACAAACTGCCGTAATCTGAAGCAGGTACATACAATTGTCCGTATGATGCGCATGATCGGCGAGATTGTGTGTCCGGGTATTGTGCTCCTGGGCGAAGTAGTTATGGAGCCGGATAAAGTGGCGCCGTACTTCGGAACAGTGGAGAAGCCGGAGTGTCATATGCTCTACAATGTGACTACAATGGCCACAACGTGGAATACAGTTGCCACAAGAGATGTCCGTCTTCTGAGAAAACAGATGGATATTGTGTGCTCTCTTCCGCGGGAGTATACGTTCCTCAATTATCTGAGATGCCACGATGATATCGGCTGGGGGCTTGACTATGATACACTTGCCGGATGGGGAATGAAAGAGGTTCCGCATAAGAAGTATCTGAATGATTACTTCCAGGGCAAAACAGAAGGCAGCGTCAGCCGCGGTGAACTTTATAATGAGGATCCTGTGACAGGCGATGCCAGATTCTGCGGCACCACCGCTTCCATGTGCGGAATAGAAAGCGCCGGATTCGAGCAGAATGAGGAGAAGATGGCCAATGCAATCAGGAAAGATGTAATGCTGCATGCCTATATGTTCACGCAGTCCGGAATTCCTATGCTTTACAGCGGAGATGAAGTGGGACAGGTGAATGACTATACTTACAAGGATGATCCGGAGAAGGCTCCGGATTCCCGCTATATCCACAGAGGAAAATTCAACTGGGATCTGGTAGAGAATATTGAAGATAAGAACACCGTTCAGGGCCGTCTGTTCCATGCGCTGAGCAGTCTGGAGGAGATCCGCAGAAACGAGCCTGTATTCAGTACGGATGCAGAAGTGTATACAAAGGATTACAGTGATACATCCATTCTCTGGATTGTAAGAAAGGCAGAAGGGGAAGAACTTCACGCGGTATTTAACTTCAGCGATCAGGATAAGGAAATCTGGATGCCGGAGGTGCGTCAGTATCAGAATCTGGTGACAGGCGGGACAGAGGAGATCTGCAGCACAATGCTTCCTTCCTGGAGTTTCCTGTGGCTGAAGAAGGCTTGAAGCCGGAATTACGTTTGACAACCGCGCTGACAGCGGATATAATGAAAAAAATGAAACAAGGGCGTTTCCCATAGGTGGAGAACGCCCTTTTGTCTTAACAGGAGCAAAATGAAAAAGGAGGTTTCATTTATGCATAATTACACAAGAGAGGATATCCTGCAGCTTGTGGAGGAAGAAGATGTAGCCTTCATCCGCCTGCAGTTTACAGACATTTTCGGCATGATGAAAAACATGGCTGTGACAGTAAGCCAGCTGGAGAAGGCACTGGACAACCGCTGCATGTTTGATGTTTCCTCTGTAGAGGGACTTTCCTGTGAGGAGGATTCAGACATGTATCTGTATCCGGATCCCAGGACTTTTGAAATATTTCCGTGGAGACCTCAGCAGGGAAAAGTGGCCCGTCTGATCTGTGACGTTTACCGTCCGGACGGAACACCGTATGAAGTTGATCCAAGGTATGTCCTGAAAAAGGCTATTGCCCAGGCGGCGGAGGAAGGGTATACCATGAACGTGGGGCCGGAGTGCGAATTTTTCCTGTTCCACACAGACGATGACGGACTGCCGACCACACTTACCCATGAAAAAGCCGGATATTTTGACGTGGGTCCCCTTGATCTGGGAGAGAATGCCAGAAGGGATATGATTCTGACCCTGGAAGATATGGGATTCGAGATTACGGCTTCCCACCACGAAATTGCGCCTGCTCAGCATGAGATCGATTTCCGGTATGACGAAGCCCTGGTAACGGCAGACAATCTGATGACGTTTAAGATGGTGGTAAAGACGATTGCCAAACGTCACGGCCTGCATGCTACATTTATGCCGAAGCCAAAAACCGAGACATACGGATCCGGGATGCATATTAACCTGTCTCTGAGCAGAAATGGAGTCAATGCTTTCCAGAGTGTGGATGACAAAAACGGACTGAGCAAAGAAGGATACTATTTTATCGGCGGGCTGATGAAGCACATAAAGGCAATCACATGCATTACAAATCCCACTGTAAATTCGTATAAAAGATTCGTACCCGGTTATGATGCTCCGGTTTATATCGGATGGTCGGCAAAGACAAGAGGGCCGCTTATCCGTGTTCCATCGGGAAGAGGGGAAAATACCAGGATCGAACTGAGAAGTCCGGATTCCACGGCAAATCCGTATCTGGCCCTGGCAGTGCTTCTGATGGCGGGACTGGACGGAATCAGAAATAAAATTGAACCCCGGGACAGCATTGACAGGGATATTCAGAAAATGACCCGTCTGCAGCGGGAGGAGCTGAAGATTGACGAACTGCCGCGGACATTGGAAGAAGCGGTGGAGGAGCTGGAAAAGGATGAGTTCATACAGCAGGTGCTGGGGAAGGATCTTGCGGAGAAGATTATCCGTGCGAGACGGCAGGAGTACCAGGATTATTCCATGCAGGTGACGGACTGGGAAATTGCCAATTATCTTCAGCGGGTATAATTGTTATTTCTATGACAGAATTCCTGGAAAGAACCGAAAAGGCGGGCCGGCAGCTGCGCCGGCCGGGAAAGAAACAGAGCAGACAGCGGACAGCAGGAGGTGAAAGGCAGATTTGATCAATATTATTGTCGTGTTTTCAAAACGCGAGAATGCAGTGAACATACGCAATATTCTGGTCCGGGCAGGCATGGATGTATCTGCAGTCTGCCTGACCGGAGCAAAAGCGCTCCAGTATGCCGATACATTGGGGGAAGGCATTGTTGTCTGCAGTTATAAAATGCAGGATATGCAGTACACGGAGCTGCGGGAACTGCTTCCGGAGCAGTTTGAGATGCTGCTTACCGCGGCGCCGGACAAATGGATGAATGATCTGCCGCCCGGCGTAGTGGGGCTTCCCTCGCCTGTTAAAGTGCATGATCTGGTCAATACACTGGAAATGATGATCCAGACGATAGAAAGAAAACGCCGGAAACGCCGGGAATCTGCGCGGAAACGAAGCACGGAGGAAAAGGCTGTGATTGACCAGGCCAAAGCGCTTCTGATGGAGAGAAACCATATGTCGGAAGCGGAGGCGCATCGGTATCTGCAGAAAAGCAGTATGGAAAGCGGAACAAACATGCTGGAAACGGCGCAGATGGTGCTGATGATTCTGGATGAATAATTTTGAGAGGAAAGGTTTGGTAGTAATATGAAATTTACGAAAATGCAGGGACTTGGTAACGACTATGTTTACGTGAACTGTCTGAAAGAAAAGATTGCGGATCCTCCGGAACTGGCAAGAAAAATCAGCGACAGACATTTCGGCGTGGGATCGGACGGTCTGATTATGATTTGTCCTTCAGATAAAGCGGATTTTGAGATGAAGATGTATAATGCGGACGGCTCCCGGGCTGAAATGTGCGGGAACGGTATCCGCTGCGTGGCGAAATATGTATATGATTACGGCCTGACAGATAAGACCCGTATTTCAGTAGATACGCTGGCCGGAATCAAATATCTGGATCTTACCGTGGAAAATGGGAAGGTCAGTCAGGTTAAAGTGGATATGGGCAGACCGATTCTTGAACCTGAGAAGATCCCGGTACAGGCGGAAGGAGACCGGGTGGTAAATGAGCCCCTTCTGGTGGACGGGAAAGAGTATCGTATGACATGCGTATCCATGGGCAATCCACATGCTGTGATTTTTGTGGATCAGGATGTGAAGGAACTTCCCCTGGAACAGATCGGGCCTGCTTTTGAGAATCACGAACGCTTCCCGAAGCGGATCAATACAGAGTTTGCCAGAGTGCTTGACCGCCGTACCGTGGAGATGCGTGTGTGGGAGCGCGGCTCCGGGGAAACCCTGGCCTGCGGCACAGGAACCTGCGCGACGGCAGTGGCATGCATACTCAACGGCCTGACAGATGATGAGATGACAGTGCATCTTCTGGGAGGGGATCTGTACATTAAATGGGACAGGGAAAAAGATACAGTGTATATGACAGGACCGGCGGAAACCGTTTTTGAAGGAGAATGGCCGGAATAAAAAACGGATGCGGCAGCCTGAGCTTACCGCATCCTAATTTTTTATCATAACCTTCTGTCCGTTGACGTTTATATTTTCAAGATTCTGAAAAACCCAGCTTTTTGATTCAGGAGAGAATCTGATGATTACCGGGATCCAGCAATCGTGGACGGACAGATAGAGATACTGTCCTGACCTGACACTTACATGATTGAATTTCCTGTCATCCCTGATATAAACATGTGAATCTGATCCTGCACTTAAAATTCCGGTTACCATAAGCAGACACTCCTTTCCTTGGTATAGAGTCCCGGCAGTTTTATCCACCGTTTCCAGAATTAGTCTAATGAAAATATGTGAATATTTTATGACTAAAAATGTAAAAATATTTTAAAAATCTGGAAAAAGAAAATTAAATTCAGAAAAAAGGCGTGTAAAAAATAATTATAAAGAAATTTAAAAAAGTGCTTGATTTTTCTGTGGAGTCTGGTATAATAACCATGTTGCTTGCGAGAGACAAGTCGTAACAATGCGGAATGGTGTAATTGGCAGCACAGCAGACTCTGACTCTGTTAGTAGGGGTTCAAGTCCCTTTTCCGTAGCTGGGAATTTGCCGGACGGCAGATTCCTTATTTTTCCCGAGAGAAAATGTGCATGGCATATTTTCTATTGTAAATCGGAGTGTGGCTCAGCTTGGTAGAGCGCTACGTTCGGGACGTAGAGGCCGCAGGTTCGAATCCTGTCACTCCGATTTTTTTATTGCGATACCGCAAAGCCTTGTTTACTGGCTTTGCGGTTTTTCTTTTTCTTCCGGCCTTCCTGCCGGATTATCCGGAGAGAACCTATAAAACCAGCTGATTAAATGAAAACTTCTATTGGAATGTTTTATTGTTGAAAAAATGTTTTGAATTGACTCTGAGCTGCAAAGTTGTATATTATTAAATATAATGCAATTGTATGTGTGTCTTCAATTACAAAGGTTTTTGAAACACAAACCGATTCGAAAAAAGGGAGGGTTATTGAATGAAACGAAAGAACCTGAAGAAATTAGCTCTGGTTGTTACAGCAGCTGTGGTCGCGGATTTCATGCCGGCGGTCGCAGGCGGGGCAGAAACAGTTCTGGCAGCAGACGGAACCCCGGGTGTTACTACATTTGCTGACAAAACGGACCTTATGACAGTATTTGATCTGGATGGACAGGACGACACAGTGGGCAGGATCGTTTTCGGAAAGAACGAGTCCGGCGAGGTGTAGGAATGGTATATCGCAGGAACGAATACGACTGTATCAGGCGATAATGTTGTTTTATTCGCTTCCAGTCCTCTGGTAGCGGGAAGCAGCTCCGGCGGCCCTGTATTTGAAAGCGATTACCGGAATAATAAAGAGTATGATCCGGCGTGGGGCTGCAATTATAATGGCGGCTCTGTAACCGAAGTTTATCCGAATCATTATGGGGCAAGCCAGCTGCGGGCGGATCTGCTGGCGATGCAGGAAGACGAGAATTATTTTTCCGGGGCAGAGCAGGAATTGATGAATGTCTCAACAATAGCCACACCGGATTATAAATATGACGGTCTTTATTACCTCAATGACAAATTGTACGCTCTGGACGGCGTTTATACCAGTCCGACCATTTATGCAGGTATTTACAGTAACGGGGAAAATAATATTCCGATATCCCAGCAATACTGGGGAGATTATCGGATCTGGCTGCGTACTCCCTATTATCAGGGCGTACAGGGGGTGATAGGACGGGACCGCGCGCTTGTTGCCGATTCAATGAATTATAATCCGGGGTATGTTCAGGTTGACGGCGTTCCAAGTGATTACAGGGGGAATTCCATCCAGCCTGCATTTAACTTGGATCTCTCCTCCGTACTTTTTGCATCCTCAGTTCCGGTTTCGACTTCTTCAATCGTATCGGGCAATCTGGAAAAAGATTCAGCGATGACACTGCGGATGGACGGCAGTGAGATCCCTGTTGGAAATGTATTTTATGACAGCTCTGCCGGAACAATAGGTGTAAATACCGATCCGCAGGCAGCCGGATCGGTACAACTGGTAATTCAGGGAAATACGGATGGAACTGACTGGTATTACAGTAAGCAGGTGAGTGGAGTCAGTTTCCTTACTGCGGAAGATATCCGGAATCAGCTTGCCCTTTCTTCAGCTCCCCTGCTTCCTGACTGTAAAATATGGCTGGAAACTACTCTGGAAGATGGCCTGACCTATGCCGTCCAGGCAGCGGCCGGAACTATACATACCGTTGATGCTGTCGATATTACCGGTATTGATCTGCCGGCCGGCGGAGATGCATTTGATATGGAGGCGCAATGCAGCACAGAAGGTTTTGCATCTGCCCTTCCCGTAACCTATCATACATCAGACGGCAGTGCTGTAACTGAAAATTCCGCGAACTGGAATACGGAATATACGGCGAGCGTGACTTTAACTGAAGTATTTACCGAAAATGCAGCCTATGTATTTGCTCCTTCTGTCAGCGCAACGGTGGACGGAAATCCGGCGACGGTTACTCAGAATGACGACGGCAGTATAACGATTTCTGTTTCTTTCGCAACCAGCAAACAGAAAATTGAAAGTGTGACTGCACCGTCCGGTCCGGCCGACAACAGGTTTTCCGATTACTATACTGCAGAAACCATTTTGTCCGACGGAACAAATAAAGAACTGGGATCACAGGTGCAGATTATACTGGAAGGCAATGATGAACCCGTAAATATGCCGGTAAACTGGACAATTGAAGGAACATATGACGCCGCTGCGGGCGCGCAGAATACTTTCCGCTGGAAATGAGGGAGGATCCGGAGATGAAGGTATGTCCGGAAATGAAACCGGTACACAGCTTTCAGGCCAGAGTCAGAACAGCGCTCCTCAAACAGGAGACAGCAGTTTCTCTGCTTTCTGGTTCGAATTACTCCTGCTTTCCTTTGGATGCCTGACAGGTATTACCGCATATACGAAAAAGCAGAACAGAAAATAAACTGATTTTCTATAAATGAAAAACCTCAGACAGGTCCGTTGTTTTATGACCGGTCTGAGGTTTTTTGATGATGATATTTTACGAGATCGCAGGCCTTATTATTTCGGTTACGGGAATATTCCGGCTTTCATGCAGAGGGGACATATCCTCTGCAAGGGTACAGATCTGAGCGGCGGCGTCTGCGGGAATCCGTTTTTTCTGATTCGAAAGCATTGTATCACGGGCAGTTCTGTCATCCAGAAGCGTAAAAGCAGCCTGCAGTCCTTCTCTGGATGTGCTGCAGGAGATACTCATGCCGTGAAAACTGAAATACCGGGCGTTGTAGGTTTCGCATCCTGGTATTTCCGCAACATGTACCAGCGGAACGCCGCATACAGCTGCTTCTGTTGAGGACAGGCCGCCGGGTTTGGTGACAAACAGATCGGCGGCCTTCATATATCCGGCCATATCATCGGTAAATCCGATAACTGTCACCTTTGGAAGGCTGAGAGCGCTTAATTCATCATACAGTTTCCTGTTGGAGCCGCATACAATGATAAGTTCGGTATCTGAACGGCTGGCTGCCAGATCTATGAGTGTATAGATCGCTTTTCTGATATCTCCTCCGCCCATACTGCCGCCGGCGGCCAGGATATATTTTCTGTCCGGGTCGAGGCCCAGCTGTGCGCGGGCTCTGCTGCGGGATTCTCCCTGAGAAAAGCATCTGCGTACCGGGATGCCGAGAGGAAATAGTTTTTCGGCCGGAAGTCCGCGGTCTGTAAATGATTCCGCAAGACCTGCAGCCGGGATGACATAGGCGTCGCATTCTGTTTCCTCGGTAAACGGAATACAGGTATAATCTGTCGCGATAAAAATCGTTTTCGGAGTGCACAGCCCTTTCTGTCTCATGGCTGTTATGATTTCAGCGGGAAACAGATGGGGAGTAATGATAATATCGAAATGATGTCCGGACAGATATTCCTGCAGGACTGAAGTCATAGCGCAGTTGGCAAAATAAACCGGCGACCGGAAGGGCAGCTGCCTGTACAGCTGCGCTATGTTGTAAGCGGCTCCGAACATCAGAGGCGCTTTCCGGGCGGCTGTTATATATACGCGGTTAATCCTCTCAGCCAGCTGTTCGCTTTGGAGGGCATAAGGATTAAACATTACCGCGTGATGCCCCCGGCGTGTCAGTTCTTCTGCGATGGCGTTTCCGGCCGCATCATGTCCGCCGCCTGTCCCGCAGGAAAGGATTAGTGCGTCCAAGTAATTTCACCTCCAGTTTATTCCGCTCTTCTTTGCTGGTAAACATTTTTAGAAGTACCGCTGCTGTAATCAGCAGGAAACCAAGAACAACAGCGTCGCTGTCAAGTTTCCGGTACATAATCACAAGTGAGAATGCGTAAGAAAAAATAGTCCGGTAAAAATGCGGTGTAATTTTCAGTATAACGGAAAAGAATATAAAACAGAACGCCAGGATAAAGAAAGGATGCAGTACCGGGTATAGTCCCAGAAGACATCCGAATGTAACGGCGATTCCTTTTCCGCCTCTGAACCGGTAGAACAGCGGGAAAATATGACCGATTACCGGAGCTGCTATGACAAGTGCTGACAAAAAAGGTGCGGGACCGGGTGCTGTGCTGTGGAGTATAAAAAGATATACGGGGAGAAAACCTTTGCCCAGATCACAGATCAGCGTCAGAAATCCGCACCAGAACCCTCCGTACATAAATGCGTTTGCCGTTCCGGGATTGTGGTCCCGGCTTTCTTCCAGCATATCTTCTTTCCGGAACAGTCTGGCAAATATCCTGGCATATAAGACACTGCCGGACAAGTAGCCCAGCCATATAAACATTGTATCGTGGAACATCCCATCACCTCATCTTTGCACCAGCCGGTACAGCATTTATTGAAACTACCGTAAATAAAGGAAAGTTTTCGTGTCACAGGTACAATAATATCACAAATGTAACAGAAATCAAGGACGTATATTCAGGGGCGGCCGAATCGGTTCCCGTCTGAAAGAACAGGAAATGTCTGCTTATGCAGAGAAATTTTTGCCTGTAATGCAGATTATTCCAGCATCTTTTTCATATGAATGCAGGTGAAGGTCCAGCCTTTTACCACTCTGTCGGGATAGGCGGTGTAACCAAGCTTTTCATAGAAGCCGACAGCCACATCGCGGCTGTCCAGTACGGCTTTTCTGCAGCCCAGTTCCCTGGCCCATTTTTCCGCTTCGCTGACAACAAGACGGCCGAGGCCGTGCTTCCGGTATTCCGGAAGTACGACAATACGCCCGAGCATCATAGTGGGAAGTTCAGCCTCATCTTCCGGCAGTTCGTACAGGCGGCATGTCGCAACGGGAAAATCCCCGTCCAGAAGTACGATATATCTGGTATCCGGTGTATCGTGTTCGTCAAACTCTTCCCGAAGTGTGATATTGTATTGCTTTGCCATTGCCTGAATGCGGACATAATAGGCTCCGGCCTGCTGCCATGTTTGAGTTGCTCTCATTACTTCTATATTCATAATCTGATCTCCTGAATAAGTTGTTTGATAGTCGGGTTTCTGTGTATAGAGAAATTATAGCATAAAAAAACAGCAGCGTCAGTATACAGAACACAGATGTGATCCTGTATACCGACGCTGAAAGATCAGAAATATCCGTTCAGATAATCGGCTGCTTCCGGAGGAAGTTTAAAAGAAAAGGACAGAGGAAAGGGGCCGGAAAGCTGCAGTGAAAGATAAGGACTGTCATAGACTGTTATTTCGCATATAGTCTGCATGCGGACGTCGTTTTCCGACTGCCCCGGCTTTCTGGTTTCTTCCTGGGCAAACTGAAAAGTACCGGTTTCTTCTGCGCTTTCAGGGATTGTGTCCATTTCCCAGCTTTCCGGATCTGTTTCTGCTATGAAGGCCTCGATTTCTCCGCTCCCGGTAATAATCCGGTCTGTCTGTTCTGTACCTGCCGGGACAACAGTGATTTCCTGTGCTTTTGAGAATGTTCCGGAATTTCCGGAAATATCCGGCAAGTCCAAAGGCAGGCTGGCAGGGCCGGATCCGCAGCCGCACAGGAGGGCGGCGGTCAAGGTGCAGAGTGCTGTGACGGTTTTCTTTATTTTCATGGAAAATTCACTCCTTTCTGAAGGGGAGGATAATGTATATTATTATAACGGGTCTGTGTTTCTGACCAGCAGCCGGTAGGATTTTACCATACCTGTCAGATAGATGCACAGAAACGCGCCTGCCCCGGCAAGGATCATCCCGATCCCCAGAAGAATACTGTCCCAGAGCTCCTGCTCTGCAGGAAGCAGGAGAGGAAGGAACAGAATACCGATTCCGATCAGGGCGATTCCGGTAAGAGTTCCGGCGTGTGCCTTTTTCCTGTAATCGATGTATTCGGCAGTCAGTTCTGACAGAATATTTTTATCAAACAGAAGCGGTTCCTTCCACAGTCTCCGATACGGCATATCACTGATCTTCATTGAGAACAGAAGAACCGCTCCGGCAATTACAAGAAGGATGAAGAACAGAATGCCGATTTCAGCTTCTATAAAATTGAATGCCAGACTTGCGATGAAGAGGAATACTGCCAGGCTTATTTTCCGGTACCGTACTTTCTGGCAGGAGAGGAATCCCCGGGCGGTTTCCAGACTTACATAGAACCCTTTTTCTTCCTCTGTACGGGGTGGCGCGCTGTTCTGATTTCTGCCGGAATTTTCTTCATTAAGAAGATAATCCAAGGTTACATTAAAAAGCCTGCTCATGTGTATGATTTTTTCTGTTTCAGGGTATCCGCTGCCCCGTTCCCATTTACTGACTGCCTGCCTGGATACTCCCAGCTGGCAGGCCAGTTCTTCCTGAGACAGGTCGGCTTCTTTTCTTAGTTTCTGTATTTTTTCTCCAAAGGTCATATCTGCGTCCTCCTTTTCGCTATCAGTATACGGTTTTTATCGATAGCACACAACCAAAATACGGTTGCAACTACGCAACGGAGGGTTGCAACCGCAGGATGATAGCTGTTTATCACTCCTTTACAACTTCGGATTTGTCTACTTAACAAACTGAAATTTGACTTGCCTATTTTCT
>USFD01000010.1 GCA_900553885.1 uncultured Ruminococcus sp. | reverse complement strand
TAGATACTGCAGTTGTAGGATATCTGATGCAGAAAGAGATCGATTTCCTTGGCAACGCAGTTGAAAACCCGGAGAGACCGTTTGTTGCAATCCTCGGCGGATCCAAAGTTTCCAGCAAGATTTCCGTAATCGAGAACCTGCTTGATAAGGTTGATACTCTGATCATCGGCGGAGGAATGTGCTTTACATTCAGCAAAGCTCAGGGCGGAAGTGTTGGAAAATCTCTTCTCGAGGAAGATTACTGCCAGTATGCACTTGACATGATCGAAAAGGCAAAAACAAAAGGCGTAAACCTGCTTCTCCCGGTAGATGCTGTTATTGCTGATGATTTCTCCAATGATGCAAATACGAAAGTTGTTGCTATGGGCGAGATTCCGGAAGGATGGATGGGCCTTGATATCGGACCTGAGACAGCAAAACTTTATGCAGATGCTGTAAAAGACGCAAAAACTGTTGTATGGAACGGACCGATGGGATGCTTCGAGATGCCGAAATTTGCAGCAGGAACCGAGGCGGTTGCAAAGGCAATGTCCGAGACAGATGCTGTAACAATTATTGGCGGCGGCGATTCTGCAGCAGCAGTAAATCAGCTGGGCTACGGCGATAAGATGACACACATTTCAACAGGCGGCGGCGCTTCTCTTGAATTCCTGGAAGGAAAAGAACTGCCCGGCGTAGCAGCAGCAAACGATAAGTAAAAAGCTTGGCGAAGGTAAGCCGCAGGCGCAGACTGAGCTTAGCGTTTACTTAGTTCGCCGCACTTGCAGAGGTAATGTCGAAGCTGGTAAGGCGAACATACCCAAAAGCTTGGCGAAAGCAGGCTGCAGGCTGCCGAAGATATGTTTAGGAGAAGAAAAATGGCAAGAAAGAAAATTATTGCGGGCAACTGGAAAATGAACAAGACTCCCAGCGAGGCAGTTGCTCTTGTAGAAGAATTGAAACCACTGGTTGCAAATGATGAAGTTGATGTAGTGTTCTGTGTACCGGCTATCGATATCGTACCGGTTGTCGAGGCGGTAAAGGGAACAAACATTCAGGTTGGAGCGGAGAATATGTATTTTGAGGAGAGCGGCGCTTACACAGGCGAGATCTCCCCGGCTATGCTTGTAGATGCAGGCGTGAAATATGTTGTTCTCGGACATTCCGAAAGAAGAGATTATTTCGGAGAGACAAACGAAGATGTAAATAAGAAAGTTCTCAAAGCTTTCGAGCACGGCATTACACCGATTATGTGCTGCGGTGAGACTCTGGAGCAGAGAGAGCAGGGCGTTACAATGGACTTTATCCGTCAGCAGGTTAAAGTTGGTCTTCAGAATGTAACGGCTGATCAGGCTAAAACAATGGTTATCGCTTACGAGCCGATCTGGGCCATCGGAACAGGAAAGACTGCTACAACAGAGCAGGCCGAGGAAGTTTGCAAAGGCATTCGTGAGTGTGTTGCAGAGGTTTATGATGAAGCTACAGCAGAAGCAATCCGCATTCAGTACGGCGGATCTGTAAATGCAGGAAATGCAGCAGAACTGTTTGCACAGGCTGATATCGACGGCGGTCTGGTAGGCGGCGCTTCCCTGAAGGCAGATTTTGGAAAGATTGTGAATTACAAATAGGCTGTTTTTAATGCCATAATCTAAGGTTTCCCGGTTTCGGACAGAATATCTGAAGCCGGGAATTTCTGTTTCGCCGGGAAAGTTGTTGTCTAAATTTACTAAAACCGGTTTTCCTAATTTGTCTGATCTGACAGTGGACAGAAAATATGAGTTTTGCTGCAATAAGCCCGTCGGTTAGATTGTTACTCTTTGAGGCATTACTAATGACACTGGTCACTGATGGGTGACGTGTTTTATGCCTTGAGGAGTTTTTTTATTGGAGACAAAGATGCGTGTTATAAAGAAGCTGAATAACAATTTTGCGATCTGTGTTGACAGTGAAGGAAAAGAACTGATAGCAACAGGAAAGGGCATTGGCTTTCCGAAGACTCCTTATGAACTTGAAGACCTGAATCTGATTACACGGACATTCTATGATATTGACCAGAAATATCTTGGGCTTTTTAAGGAACTCCCTGAGACGGTGATTCATTTTACCGCGAAGCTGGTGGATATAGCCCGAAATGAATTGAAATACGAACTGAATCCGAATCTGGTTGTAACCATGTCAGATCATATTAATTTCTGACTTATCATAGGAGGAAAATAAAATGGGATTTTCAAAAGATTTTCTCTGGGGCGGCGCTACTGCCGCAAACCAGTGTGAAGGAGCATGGAATGTTGACGGAAAGGGTGTTTCTGTGTCGGATATCTGTACAGGAGGAAAATTCGGACAGAGTAAACGGATTACTCCGATACCGGAAGAAGGAACATTTTACCCCAGCCATGAAGGAATCCGGCATTATGAAAAATTTAAAGAAGACATTGCCTTATTTGCGGAGATGGGATTTAAGTGCTATCGCTTTTCTATTGCATGGACCCGGATTTTTCCTAACGGTGACGAGACAGAGCCCAATGAAGCGGGACTGAAGCACTACGAGGAAGTAATTGACGAGTGCCTGAAATACGGAATCGAACCTCTGATTACCATCTCACATTATGAAGTGCCTTTTGGACTGACAAAGAAATGCAATGCATGGGTCAGCCGGGACATGATCGGATATTTCCTGAATTACTGCCGGGCGATTTTCGAGAGATACAAAGGGAAAGTAAAATACTGGCTTACATTTAATGAGATCAACAGCTCTGTGGCGCCTATGGGAGCCCTTCTGAATCAGGGGATTCTCAATGATCTGGAGCATCCCACAGAATTCATGAAACAGCCGGATATTCCCCAGCAGAGGTTCCAGGGCCTTCACCATATGTTTGTCGCTTCCGCCCTTGCGGTAAAGATGGCCCATGAAATTGATCCGGAATATAAGGTGGGAAATATGATGCTCTATTCGGCCAGCTATCCGCTGACCTGCAGTCCGGATGACGTCCTGGTATGCCAGAAATATAACCGCCTGTACAATTATTACTGCACAGATGTGCAGGCGAAAGGAGCCTATCCGGCATATGCGGATTCGCTTCTGAAGGAGTTAAATGTTACGATAAAGAAAGAGCCGGGAGATGATGAGATCCTGAAAAACGGCACAGTGGATTTCATATCCTTCTCTTATTATATGTCATCCTGCCAGACTGCAGATAAGACAAAAGAAAGCGGCGAGGGAAATATTCTGGGAGGGATTCCGAATCCTTATCTGGAAGCTTCCGACTGGGGATGGCAGATAGACCCGAAGGGACTTAGGTATGCGCTGAATGATCTGAGTGACAGGTATGGCCTGCCTCTGATGGTAGTGGAAAACGGACTGGGCGCAAAAGATACCATAGAGGAAGATGGTTCTATTCAGGATGATTACCGTATTGATTATCTCAGAAAACATATCGAGCAGATGAAGCTGGCTGTGGATGAGGGCGTTGATCTGATGGGATACACTCCCTGGGGATGCATTGATCTTGTATCGGCTTCCACAGGAGAATATGCAAAGCGTTACGGTATGATCTATGTGCGCAGATATGACGATGGCACCGGCGACTTTGCCCGCCTGAAGAAAAAATCATTTTACTGGTATCAGCGCGTCATTCAGTCAAATGGAGAGAAACTGTAATGAAACAGAGGAAAATCATTTTCCTTGATGTAGACGGCACGCTTGCAGACTACAGCGGATATATCCCGCAGAGCGCGGTGAAAGCGGTGCGTCTGGCCGGACAGAACGGACATAAAGTGTATATCTGCACCGGCAGGAGCCGGGCGGATAAGCTTTTGTCATAACCCTTGTTCTCTGTCTTGCAAAATTGTTTAAAAGCGGGTACAATATTTAACGGGATAAATTCCCCAAATGTACAGAATAAAGGAGATATGGATATGAGCAAGAAACCAACCGTATTGATGATATTAGATGGCTACGGCTTAAGAGATGACAAACACGGCAACGCAGTGGCGGAAGCAGCTACACCGGTTATGGACAAGCTGATGGCTGAGTGCCCGTTCGTGAGAGGAAACGCCAGCGGCATGGCAGTAGGACTTCCGGAAGGTCAGATGGGAAACTCTGAGGTAGGACATCTGAACATGGGCGCAGGACGGATTGTCTATCAGGATCTGACCAAGATTACAAAAGCGATTCAGGATGGGGATTTCTTTGAGAATAAAGCGCTTGTGGTAGCGTGCGAGAATGTGAAGAAGAATGATTCCGCACTTCATCTGATGGGACTTGTATCTGACGGCGGCGTTCACAGCCACAACACACATATTTACGGACTTCTTGAACTGGCAAAAAGACAGGGAATCAAGAAAGTTTATGTACACTGCTTCCTTGACGGACGTGACACTCCTCCCGCATCCGGAAAAGAGTATGTGGAAGAGCTGGAAGCAAAAATGAAAGAGATCGGCGTAGGAGAGGTTGCTACAGTTTCAGGACGCTACTATGCGATGGACCGCGATAACCGCTGGGATCGTGTGGAGAAAGCCTACAGAGCGCTTGTTAAAGGCGAAGGAGACGAGGCGGTTTCCGCGACAGAGGGAATCCAGGCTTCCTATGATAAAGACGTGACTGACGAGTTCGTTGTGCCTATGGTAGTTATGAAAGACGGCGCTCCGACTGCGACAGTAAAAGACGGCGACTCTGTCATTTTCTTTAATTTCCGTCCGGACCGGGCAAGAGAGATTACAAGAACATTCTGTGATGATGACTTTACAGGATTCGACAGAGGCGAGAGAGTGAAGACAACATATGTATGCTTCACAGAGTATGATGTGACAATTCCGAATAAACTGGTTGCATTTGTAAAGGAAGAGATTACAAATACATTCGGCGAGTTCCTGGCGGCACATAACCTGAAACAGGCGCGTATCGCAGAGACTGAGAAATACGCTCATGTTACGTTCTTCTTTAACGGCGGTGTTGAGGAGCCGAATCCGGGAGAGGACCGTATTCTTGTAAAATCTCCGAAGGTGGCTACTTATGATCTGAAACCGGAGATGAGCGCATATGAAGTATGTGACAAGCTGTGCGAAGCGATCAGATCCGGTAAGTACGATGTGATCATTATTAACTTTGCAAATCCGGATATGGTAGGCCATACCGGAGTGGAGAACGCGGCGATCAAGGCGATTGAGGCTGTAGATGAGTGCGTTGGAAAAGCTGTCGAGGCAATCAAAGAGGTGGACGGACAGATGTTTATCTGCGCAGACCACGGTAATGCAGAACAGCTGATCGATGAAGAGACAGGAGAACCGTTTACCGCTCATACGACCAATCAGGTTCCATTTATTCTCGTGAACGCAGACCCGTCTTATAAGCTCAGAGAAGGCGGATGTCTGGCTGATATTGCGCCTACACTGATTGAAATGATGGGTATGGAGCAGCCGAAAGAAATGACAGGCAAGTCCCTGATTGTGAAATAGTAAGATCTGAAATAGAGAAAAGCTGCACAGAGGCACGGCATGAATAAAGCCGGGCCTCTGTCTGTATTTATATAAGTCCGGCCTGTGCCGGATATTATAAGGAGAAGAGAAATATGCGGGAAAAACTGACAAAAAGTGATGTGGAGAAAATACAGGCGGAAATTGATCACCGCAAACTTGTGGAGCGAAAAGAATTGATCGAAGCGGTAAAGGAAGCACGCTCTCACGGCGACCTGAGTGAAAATTTTGAGTATCATGCTGCGAAAAAGGAAAAGAACCGGAATGAGAGCCGGATCCGCTATCTTGAGCGTATGCTGAAAACGGCTGTGATCGTGGAAGATCATTCCGGGGCAGATGAGGTTGGATTAAATAATACGGTGGAGATCTACTGCGAAGACGATGAAGAGGTAGAAACATACAGGATTGTTACATCTGTCAGGGGAAGTTCCCTGAACGGACTGGTCAGTATTGAGTCTCCTATCGGGAAAGCCCTTCTGGGACATAAAGAAGGCGACCGGGTTTATATAAAAGTCAATGATGACTACGGATATTATGTTGTAATTCGGAAGGTAATCAAAACGGAGAGCGAAGAAGGAGATCATATCAGAAGTTTTTAGAAAGAAACGCATGCCCTGGTATAACTTTAATATTTCCATTGGAGGGAGAAAATATGAAATACACAACAGCTGTGTTTGATCTTGACGGAACAATTACAGATTCCTGTCCCGGAATTTTAAATTCAATCCGCTACGCTCTGAAAAAGCGGGGAATAGATGATCCGGGGGAAGAAGTGCTGCGGTCCTTTATCGGCCCGCCTCTTCAGCGTCAGTTTCAGACTGTTTTCGGACTGACAGAAAAAGAGGGCGCGGAGATGGTTTCTATATACCGGGAATATTATGGGGAACAAGGCATCTTTGAGAATTGCGTATATGATGGGGTGCCCGGGATGCTGGAACAGCTCAGAAAGGCGGGAGTAAGGATTCTGATGGCTACGTCAAAACCGGAAGAATATGCCAGACGGATTGCGGAGCATTTTGATTTTGAAAAATATTTTGATTATATCGGCGGCGCCTGTATGAATGGAACAAGAACCGTTAAGCACGAAGTGATAGAATATGTGCTTGAGGTATGCGGCGTTTCGGAAACCGACAGAGAGAAAACCGTTATGATCGGCGACCGCCATCATGATATAGAAGGCGCAAAACAGTCGGGCCTTCACAGCCTTGGCGTTCTGTATGGCTATGGAAGCCGGGAGGAACTGGAAAAAGCCGGAGCGGAATTCCTGGCGTGTACGCCTTCCGAAGTGGCAGGACAGATTCTGGGCTGACGGAACACAGAAGAAAAACGGATTCCGGAAGTCCGCTTTACAGAAATTTTGCATAAACACAAGCATAGTTTTTACATCCTCTGTTTACAATGAAACAGAAGCAAAAAAGAAAATGTACGCTTTAACAGAGTCAGGCATAAGATGACATATGAGATAAAATGGAGGCTTGAAAATGTACAGAGGATTGTGGAACTTTATCAGAAAACATACAGACAGCAGTCACGCGGTGTCTTTATTTCTTCCGGTTATGATTGTGGGATGGACATTGGCGGGAGTCCTGATCGGGCTGATTGTATGCGCATGTACCGGAACAGGTATTATGGCTGCTCTTGCAGATCTGATCTGCGCCGGCGGATATGCAGGTCTGATTCTCGGATTATTCGGCGGATGTTTGTTCCTCTACCGCGTCGGCGTCTAAAAAAAGATTTGTTACAGAAAATCCCCTGCCGGAATGAACTGGCGGGGGATTTTATATTATGCAAAACGTTCCGGGGAAGAAGTCCCTGCAGCATCACAGTGCCGCTCCACTCTACCTCATCCCCTGTACTCCCTGTAACGCAAAATGAAATGCTCGTCCATTGGAACTCCCATTTCATTTCACTAACAGGGAGAACCAGGTGTATTCGGAACGTTTCGCCGGAATGCACTGTTCATGCTGCAGGGACTTCTTCCCCGTAGATTTTTCAATATGAAGTTCTCCGCTGCAAATTCCGGAAGCTGATTTCTGCAATGGAGAGAAAAAACAGCAGAAGTTTACGGAATATCCGGAAACGATTCAAATATTTATCAAAAGTGTTCCCCATTGAATTTATTTCCCGAAGAAATCTTTAGTTTTCTTTTTCGAGATTTTTGAATGCGGTGGATAACATCAGCTTAATTCTGTTAAGCTGGTTTACTTCACTTGCACCCGGGTCAAAGTCGATTGCAACGATATTGGATTCCGGATGTCTTCGTCTCAATTCCTTGATTACACCTTTTCCCACTACGTGGTTCGGCAGGCAGGCAAAGGGCTGGGTGCAGACAATATTTCCTGCGCCGCTGTGGATCAGCTCCAGCATTTCTCCGGTCAGGAACCAGCCTTCACCGGTCTGATTTCCGATAGAGACAATTTCAGAAGCCATTTTTGCAAGATCCTCGATATGTGCCGGAGGAGTAAAGTGCTTACTTGCGGCAAATGCTTTGGAAGCAGGACCGCGCAGCCATTCCACGGCTTTGATTCCCAGGTTGCCGATGAATGCCTTGGATTTTTTGAATCCAAGATGGGAAACCTTGAAATTCTGGTTGTAGAAGCAGTACTGCATAAAGTCGATCAGATCAGGAACAACAGCTTCAGCGCCTTCTGCCTCCAGAAGATCTACCAGATGGTTATTGGCGGCCGGAAGGAATTTTACCAGAATCTCTCCGACCACGCCGACGCGGGGTTTTTTAATATCAAGAATTTCAATGTTGTCAAAGTCGTTGATAATGTCCCGGCAGAGTTTTTTAAACTTCCGGCGGGAAGGGTAACCTTCGGATACAAATTTCTGAACCACTTCTACCCATTTGCGATGCATGGCATTGGTGGTGCCGGGCACTGCTTCATAGGGGCGCATCCGGTAGACACATTTCATAAAGATATCACCGAATACAGCTGCGTAAGCAATGCGCACAGCCAGAGGCAGAGTAATCTTGAATCCCGGATTGGCCTCCAGTCCGCTTAAGTTGATAGAGATTACCGGTATGTGTCCGTATCCGGCTTTCTTCAGGGCGCGGCGGATAAATCCGATATAGTTGGAAGCACGGCAGCCGCCTCCGGTCTGGCTGATAATGACTGCCAGATGATCTGTGTCATATTTGCCGGAGAGGATGGCATCCATAATCTGTCCCACAACAATCAGTGACGGATAGCAGGCGTCATTGTTTACGTATTTCAGACCCATGTCCACTGCCTGGCGGTTATCATTGGGAAGCACTTCGATGTTGTATCCCGCAGCCCGGAAAGCAGGTTCCAGAAGTTCGAAGTGGATCGGAGACATCTGGGGGCAGAGGATAGTGTGGGTTTTGCGCATTTCTTTTGTGAACGGCACTTTCTCGATGGAAGCCGGACGGATGGTGCGCTCTGCTTTCTTCTGTTCCCGTACACGGATGGCTGCCAGCAGGGAGCGGACACGGATCCGGGCTGCTCCCAGGTTGTTGACTTCGTCAATTTTCAGGGTTGTATAAATCTTATCGGAACCGGTCAGAATGTCGGCTACTTCATCCGTAGTTACGGCGTCCAGACCGCAGCCGAAAGAGTTCAGCTGGATCAGATCCAGGTTTTCCGTTGTTTTTACATAGTTTGCTGCTGCGTACAGACGGGAATGATACATCCATTGGTCCATAACATTTAAAGGACGCTCTACCGGATTTAAATGGGAGACAGAATCCTCTGTCAGCACGGCAATATTGTAGGAGGTGATCATTTCCGGCAGGCCATGATTCACTTCCGGATCAATATGGTACGGACGTCCGGCAAGAACAATTCCCCGGTTTCCTGTTTCGTTCAGGAATTTTATGGTTTCCTCGCCTTTTCTGCGCATATCTTCCCGGCAGGCAGCAAGCTCTGTCCATGCGTCGTGAACGGCGGATTTGATCTCGCTTTCACTTAAGGAGAACTTTTCACCCAGCTCCTCGATCAGACGGTAGGAGATGGTCTCTTCGCTCTGGAAAGAGAGGAACGGGTGGATAAAATCTACTTCTCCATTTACGATAGGATCCATATTATTTTTAATGTTTTCAGGGTAGGAAGTTACAATCGGGCAGTTGTAGTGGTTGTTGGCATCTTCGAACTCGTTCCTCTCATAGGGAATGGACGGATAGAAGATATGTTTCAGGCCTTTGTTGATCAGCCACTGCACATGTCCGTGAGCCAGTTTTGCCGGATAACATTCGGACTCGCTGGGAATGGACTCGATTCCCAGCTCGTAGATCTTCCTGGTTGAAGTCGGGGAAAGTACTACCCGGAAGCCCAGTTTCGTGAAAAACGTAAACCAGAACGGATAGTTTTCATATATGTTCAGTACCCGCGGGATGCCGATTTCTCCCCGTTTTGCCTCTTCCTCCGAAAGAGGCTCATAATCAAAATACCGATGAAGTTTGTAATCAAACAGATTCGGCATAGTGTTTTTGGATTTTTCTTTTCCAAGACCCCGCTCACAGCGGTTTCCTGTGATAAACTTGCGCCCGCCGCTGAAATGGTTGATGGTCAGACGGCATGCGTTGGTACATCCGCGGCATTTTGCCATAGTTGTGGAGTACTCCATGGATTTAATATCATCGATAGAGAGCATGGTAGTACCCTCGCAGTCTGTATATCTTTCTCTGGCGATCAGAGCAGCGCCGAATGCACCCATGATGCCGGCGATGTCAGGACGGATGGCTTCGCAGTCCGCGATTTTTTCAAAACTCCTGAGAACGGCATTGTTATAGAAAGTGCCTCCCTGAACCACAATATGATTTCCCAGTTCCTTGGCGCTGGATACTTTGATTACCTTAAAAAGCGCGTTTTTGATAACAGAATATGCCAGACCGGCGGAAATGTCCGCTACGGAAGCCCCCTCTTTCTGCGCCTGTTTTACTTTGGAATTCATGAACACAGTACAGCGGGTTCCCAGATCAATGGGATTCTGGGCATAAAGCGCTTCATGGGCAAAATCTTCCACAGTATAATTCAGTGATTTTGCAAATGTCTCGATGAAAGAACCGCATCCGGAAGAACATGCCTCGTTGAGCTGTACACTGTCAACGGTCTGGTTCTTGATCTTGATACATTTCATATCCTGGCCGCCGATATCCAGGATACAGTCCACATCCGGCTCAAAGAATGCGGCAGCGTAGTAATGAGCTACTGTCTCCACTTCACCTTCGTCCAGCATGAGAGCTGCCTTGATCAGTGCCTCGCCGTATCCGGTAGAGCAGGAATGAACGATTTCAACGCCTTCAGGAAGCTGTTCGTAGATGTCTTTGATGGCGGAAATTGTTGTTCCCAGCGGATCTCCGTCATTATTATGATAGAAGGAGTAGAGCAGTGTTCCGTCTTCCCCTACAAGTGCCGCTTTTGTTGTTGTAGAGCCTGCATCAATTCCCAGAAATGCTTTTCCGCGGTATGTGGCAAGGTCTTTGACCGGTACCTGATGCTTCGCATGGCGGGAAATAAACGCCTCGTATTCCGCGTTTGTGGCGAATAAAGGCTCCAGACGCTCTACTTCGATTTCCATTTTTACTTTCTGTTCAAGCCGGTTCTGAAGCTCACGGAGAGCAACCGGGGTATCCTTTTTGGAATTCAGGGCAGAACCGATAGCGGCGAACAGATGAGAATGATTCGGAGCGATAATATGTTCGTCATCCAGCTTCAGCGTACGGATGAAGGCGGCGCGCAGCTCTGAGAGGAAGTGAAGCGGTCCTCCGAGAAAGGCGACATGGCCGCGGATCGGCTTGCCGCAGGCAAGTCCGCTGATGGTCTGGTTTACTACAGCCTGGAAAATGGAGGCTGCCAGGTCTTCTTTTGAAGCTCCATCGTTGATCAGAGGCTGGATGTCGGATTTGGCAAACACGCCGCACCGCGCTGCAATTGAGTAAAGCGCTTTGTAGTTCTTTGCATATTCATTCAGACCGGAAGCATCTGTCTGAAGAAGGGATGCCATCTGGTCGATGAAAGAACCTGTACCGCCGGCACAGACTCCGTTCATTCGCTGCTCGACGTTTCCGCCTTCGAAATAAATAATTTTTGCGTCCTCACCGCCCAGCTCAATAGCAACATCTGTCTGGGGAGCATAGTCCTGAAGCGCCGTGGACACGGCGATAACTTCCTGGACGAATGGCACGCCGAGATTTTTGGCAAGCGTCAGACCGCCGCTTCCGGTAATTACCGGAGAAACGTAGATCGGTCCGAGTTTGTAAAGGGCCCGTCCGAGCAGGTCTGACAGCGTCTCCTGAATGTTGGCATAATGCCGTTCGTAGTCGGAGAAGAGCACTTCGTTTTCTTCGTCCAGAATCGCAATTTTAACTGTTGTGGAACCGATATCGATTCCTAAAGTATGTAATTCTTTCGGATTCATAGTATGATCTCCATTCTTCTGTGTAATAAATATATGTGAGTTTCTACATATTAAATGTAATTTTAGATTTACAGCAATATACATTATACGACAGGAATCGGGAAAAGACAATTGTAATTATTATGCGGGATTGCCAGATTCTGCTTCAGCTTATGGATAATTTACATAAAGTTTATATAAAAGGGCAGAAGAGGCAGTAACATCTGTTTGACAAACCTTAAGTGTGACGGTACAATTACACTTGGAAATATAAAGAAAATATCAAAGAAAGTTAGGGGTAACTACAGTTGAACTGGCTTGACAAATTAGAAAGAAAGATAGGACGTTTTGCAATTCCGAATCTGACGGTATATCTGCTGATCGGCTATGTAATCGGTTTTGGAATCATGTATCTGATGCCTGAAATGGTAGGGTATCTCACGCTGGAGCCGGCGCTGATTTTGCGGGGGCAGGTATGGAGATTGATTTCATGGGTTCTGATTCCGCCTACAGGCAATCTGATCTCACTTGTATTTCTGGTGCTTTTGTATTACTCCCTTGGCACAGCTCTGGAAAGGACGTGGGGAAGTTTCCGGTATAATGTATATATTTTTTCCGGACTTCTTTTTACTGTACTGGCTGTGTTCGGGCTGTATGCATTTTATTATTTCAGATACGGAGTGGAAGTTCCGCTGTCCATGATCGGCCTGATCGGAACAAACTATATCACTATGTCCATCTTCCTGGCCTTTGCGGCAATCTATCCCAATATGGAAGTAATGCTGTACTTTATTCTGCCTATCAAGATGAAATGGATGGCGCTGGTATATGTGGTGCTGGCCGGATACGATTTTATCAACGGCGGTATCGGCATACGGGTGGCGATTGGCGCATCGCTTCTGAATTTTGTTATCTTTTTCCTGTCCACACGGAATTTCAAGAGGTTTGGCCCGCGGGAACAGGCGAGAAAAGCAAAATTCAAAAAGCAGTCCAGACCCCATATGACTTATACGAACGGTGCACACCACCGCTGTGCGGTGTGCGGCCGGACGGAACTGGATGATCCGTGCCTGGAGTTCAGATTCTGTTCCAAGTGCAATGGAAACTATGAATACTGCCAGGATCATCTCTTTACGCATGAGCATGTGAAATAGGGGAAAACTTTATCAGGAAGGCAGAATGCGTATGTGGGGAATCTGCTTAAAAAAGGAGGATGTACATGAAGAAGACAAAAGTGGTCTGCACAATGGGACCGAATACAAATAATAAAGAACTGCTCAGAAAGCTTATTCAGAACGGCATGGATGTGGCAAGGTTTAACTTTTCACACGGAGACCATGCGGAGCATAAGTACAGAATGGATCTGGTAAAACAGCTCCGGGAAGAAGAGCATGCAACTACCGCTATCCTGCTCGACACAAAGGGACCGGAGATCCGGACCGGTACGCTCAAAGACGGAAAAAAAGTCATGCTCAATACAGGCGATACATTTACACTTACAGTAGATCAGATTGTCGGAGATGATAAGAAGGTCTCCATTTCTTATCCGGGCCTGGTAGAAGATGTGGATACGGGAAGTACAATTCTGATAGACGACGGACTGATCGGCCTTAAAGTTCTGCACAGAAAAGAAAAGGAGATTGTGTGCGAAGTTGTTAACGGCGGTGAGCTTGGGGAGAAGAAAGGCGTTAATGTGCCGAATGTGGCAGTCCGTCTTCCGGCAATTACAGAGAAAGATAAAGAAGATATCCGCTTCGGAGTGGAGCAGGGAATTGATTTTATCGCTGCTTCTTTTGTGCGGAATGCAGAGTGTGTTCTTGAAATCAAAGCTTTTCTGAAGGAGCTGGATGCGCCTTATACCCCGGTTATTGCAAAAATTGAAAATGCCGAAGGAATCCGGAATATTGATGAAATTATCCGGGCGGCAGACGGGGTTATGGTTGCAAGAGGAGATCTGGGTGTGGAGATTCCGGCTGAGGAGGTTCCGTACCTTCAGAAGATGATCATTCAGAAATGCAACAGCAATTTTAAGACGGTTATTACTGCAACTCAGATGCTGGATTCCATGATCCGCAATCCCCGCCCCACAAGAGCAGAGGTCACGGATGTGGCAAATGCCGTATACGATGGAACCGACGCTGTGATGCTTTCCGGAGAGACGGCAGCAGGAAAGTATCCGCTGGAAGCTCTTCAGATGATGGTTCATATCATTGAAAATACAGAGCAGCATCTGGAGTATGACAGAATGCTGGAGAAGGCCTACGGCCGGCTGAAAAGCAGTCTTTCCAGCGCTATCGGATATTCCTCTGTTTTAGCGGCTGCCAATCTGGATGCAAAATGTATTATTACGCCGTCTGTCTCAGGCGCAACGACAAGGGTTGTTTCTAATCTGAGGCCGAAGCAGATGATTCTGGGGGTGACTCCGAATGAGAGAGCCCTGCGCAGAATGTCTATTTACTGGGGCGTTGTTCCGCTGAAATCCATGCAGTTCAGCACCACGGATGATATCTGCAACGGCGCCATAGAGCTGGCTCTGGTGAAACAGTACGTAGAGCCCGGGGATGTGGTTGTCCTTACAGCCGGAATCCCGTCATCAAATATACTTCAGGAGAGAACTTCTTCCAGCAATATGATGAGGATTGCTACGGTGGAATAAAGGGTTCGGCCTGACGAAAATACAAGAAGGAGAAGATGAAGAATGAACAAAAGGCCATTTGTGACAAAAGAACAGGTGGAGGAAATTGTAAAGACATATCCCACTCCCTTTCATCTGTATGACGAAAAGGGAATCCGGGAAAATGTAAAAGCACTGAAGGAAGCCTTTTCCTGGAATCCGGGATATAAGGAGTATTTTGCGGTAAAAGCAACGCCGAATCCATTTCTGATTGATATTTTAAAGGAGTATGGCTGCGGCTGCGACTGCTCTTCCTACACAGAGCTGATGCTTTCAGAGGCAGTCGGCGTGACAGGGCACGATATTATGTTTTCTTCCAATGATACTCCGGCGGAGGATTTTGCCCTTGCGGATAAGCTGGGCGCAATTATCAACCTGGATGATATTACTCACATTGATTTTCTGGAAAAGACCATCGGACATATTCCGGAGACCATCAGCTGCCGTTATAATCCCGGCGGTCTGTTTAAGATCAGCAATGACATTATGGACAATCCGGGAGATGCCAAGTATGGTATGACAACGGAGCAGATTACAGATGCATACCGGATCCTGAAGGAGAAGGGGGCAAAGGAATTCGGTCTCCATGCTTTTCTGGCCAGCAATACTGTGACAAACGACTATTATCCGATGCTGGCAAAAGTTCTGTTTGAACAGGCTGTGCGTCTGGCAAAAGAAACAGGAGTTCACATCAAGTTTATCAATCTGTCCGGCGGAATCGGTATTCCATACAGGCCGGATCAGGAGCCGAATGATATTTATGCTATCGGTGAAGGCGTGCGCAGGGTTTATGAAGAAGTGCTTGTTCCGGCAGGAATGGGGGATGTTGAGATCTACACCGAGCTTGGACGGTACATGCTTGGTCCGTACGGCGGCCTTGTAACAAAAGCAATTCATGAGAAGCATACGTACAAAGAGTATATCGGCGTAGATGCCTGTGCGGTTAATCTGATGCGTCCGGCTATGTACGGCGCTTATCATCATATTACCGTTCTGGGAAAAGAGGATGCTCCCTGCGACCACAAATATGATGTATCCGGTTCTCTGTGCGAGAATAATGACAAGTTTGCAATCGACAGGATGCTTCCAAAGATTGATATAGGTGATTATCTGTTTATCCATGATGCGGGAGCCCACGGTTTCTCCATGGGATATAACTATAATGGAAAGCTCAGATCTGCGGAGCTTCTTCTTAAGGAAGACGGAAGTGTTCAGATGATCCGCCGGGCAGAGACACCTTCGGATTATTTCGCTACTTTCGACTGTTTTCCGATTGGCGAGAAACTGATAAAAAAGTGAAAAACAGTTGAAAAACCGATATGAATATGATAAGATTTTAGTCGGCCAGAGAGAGCGGTATAAAGGCTCTCTCTGCTTTATTGGCCGCTGTGGCGGAATTGGCAGACGCACTTGACTCAAAATCAAGCGGAGCAATCCGTGCCGGTTCGAGTCCGGCCAGCGGCATTGAACTTATTCCCGGATGTGCCTGAAATGCGGTGTTTCAGGGCTTCCGGGAATTCTTATTTAAAAAATGGGGCAGGAAAGGGGCAAATCATATCAGCTTCATTTCTTTTATACGCTGTCTTTCCTTCTCCTGCAGCTTCTTTGTTACGTGCAGATAGATCTCTTTTGTAATCCGACTATCAGCATGCCCGAGTCTTCGGGATATAGTATCTACATCAATTCCCTGTTCCATCATAAGACTGGCGTGCGTGTGACGCAGTGTATGCGGCGTAATTCTTCGTCCAATTATTTTTTCTGATGTTTCCCGTAAGTATTTTGCATAGCAATCGAACTCTATGTGCTGCCGGCGCGTCCCAGGAAAGAATATCTTGCTCATTATGATTAAATTGTCCCCGATCCGTTCGGCCTTAAGCTGCCGGCAGAGCTTATAAAGCTGATCCTGCATATACACATCCCTGTTTGACTGCTGTGTTTTGGTGGATGTTACAAGATCATGGCCCTGATCGTATGTCTTATTAACATGAATGAGTCTTTCCTTCAGATCAACATCTGACAGTTCCAGGGCGGCAGCTTCTCCGAATCTTAGTCCTGACAGGGCAAGAAATTCAGTGAGCTTCCTCCATTTCGTGACCTTCATTCCGGATAACAGATCTGAGAGTTCAGATGCCTCCAGGAATTTGTCCTGTATTTTCAGACGGTGCGGATCAGTCCGGAATCGCTCTATCTTATCAAGATAGGAAATATCAGCAATATAATCATTTCTGTATGCCCAGCGTGGTAACGCTTTCAACCGGATCAGGTATTCGTTAAGCGTTACGGCGTCTTTCCCGGATCCCATAAAGCATTTTCGGATATACCCGGAGTTCAGACTTCCGGCAAGGACATCATTTCCAAGTAGCTTCGCAATATTAATACATGTAGAAGAGGAGCTGAGACTCATTAAAGAACAAAAGCAGGCTGCAGGACCGGCCTGGGACACCGTCCCGCCTGTAAAGGATGGTGAGAGAGATGACGGCGAAGAATAGCGCATACTGGGAAAAACGGATTGCTGCAGGGACGTGGAAAACATATAATTCACTGGAAGAAAAGAACCAGGATCTCCTGGAATTTTACACAGATGCCAGTGAGCAGATAAAAAAAGAACTCTATCTGATTGCTGAAAAATACAGCAAAGATGGGGTTCTTTCTCTTTCCGAGATGCACAAGAAAAACCGCCTGACAGATCTGAATCAAAAGTTTCAGGACATTATTGAGGATCTGGGGCATAAGACGGAAAAATCTGCAAAGAAGAATATGCAGGACGGTTTCAAGACTTTGTATGCGAATACTGCAGTCGGCATGGGGGATGAGGACTTCTCCATGCCGAACAAGAAGCTGATGGAAAAGCTTCTGAATGAGCCCTGGCGCGGGGACAGCTTCTCCGGCCGGTTGTGGAAGAATCAGAAGAAACTGGCAGTCGGACTGAATGATCTTCTCCTGACTGGATTACAGCAGGGAAAGACTGTAACTGAGATTGCGGTCAGCCTGCATAACTTCATGGGACAGGGATTTAATGAATGCCACAGGCTTGTCCGGACTGAGACAATGCATTATCTGAACGGCGCCACTCAATTAAGATACAAAGATGCCGGTGTCGAATATGTGCAGGTTTGGGCAGCCGAAGATGAGCGGACCTGCAAAGACTGTGGAGATGAGCATGAGAACATTTATCCGATTGATAAGTGCCCTCATGTTCCGTTCCATCCGAATTGCCGGTGCACGATCATTCCTTGCTTTGATGAAAAGCTGATTGCAGAGTATGAGCGGAAGCATGGAAAGACAAAAGACAAAAAGGCAGCAAGCGGATCTGGTAGAGTCCCGAAAAAGCCTGTGAATAAATTCGGAGAAGAGATGATTTTTGATGATAGCATGTCTGATGCGAGATGGGATAAAAACAAGGACATGATCAGGAGGCTTGCCGCGGAGTATGACACGAGATTGACAACTGTTTCTTCCGGAACCGGAAAGCGTAGGAATGCTGGCACAGTAGATCTTGCCGGAAACATGGCCCTAAGCTCCAGGCAGATAAGTACAACAATACATGAATTTGCGCATAGCATATCCATGAGCAAACTGGAAAAATACGGCCTGGCAGACGACGGAGAATTCTGGAAAGAAATTAAGAAAATCCGAACGAAATACAGGAAGGCATATGCAAAAGGAGAAGCAAAAAGCATAAGTGGTTATGCAGACTCAGAGCTTGATGAATTTTTTGCGGAATCATTTGCTCTTGCAAAAATGCATGAACTCGGCATGGAAATCCCATATGGATTCGGTTCAGATGTGACTTATTCACAGCAGATACTTGATACTGTTGACAAATACTTCAAAAAATCCGTTGTAAAGGACGGAGATTCTGATATAATAAAAAGAAAAGAAAACAGATTAAAGATAAATTTGCAGTTCTTCGCAGAAAGTGATATTAAAAAACAGGAATCAAACTCATTAAAACGTGCAATTCGAAAATATGAAAAGCGGATTAAGGAGCATGAAGATTATCTGGAACATCCGGAAACCCGCTGCTCTGACTGGGATGAGAAAAGCAGATGGGAGCAGGAAGGACTGAAAAAGCATTGGAAAAAAGAGATCCGGAACTTTAACCAGTCTATCCAGGACAGAATAGATGAACTGAAAGCAAGGGGTGATTATGATGACTGATGCATTGACAGAAGAAGGAATTAAATATATGGTTTCAAGGCTGCTGGAAAATGCAAACGAGGCAGCAGAGGAAAGCAAGAAGAATAAAGATGATCCATATTGCGCAGGCCGAAAGGTTGCGTATTATGAAATGTTAGACATCTTAAGAACGGAACTCGATATCAGGGATCAGGATTTAAAAGAATTCGGACTTGATATTGATCTCGAAAATAGAATAGTATGAGTAGTTACCACCAGTCAGAAATGGCCGGTGGTTTTCTTTTACCCAGAAAACAGGAAAGGAGGAAGTGCCATGAAAGCAGTCTGCATCAAAAGTTATTATGATAAGCAGCTGAAAAGAAAGGTTACAGTTGGAGATGAGCTGGAATTGTCTGAAAAGCGGTTCAAGGAGCTGTCAACAACACAGAACGCTGCAAAGACAGCGCTGGTTAAAGCGAAACCTGAGAAAAAGGCAGCTGCAAAGAAAGGATAAGGTGATCCTCATATCTCCCGGCTCCGGGTTACAGAGCACATGAAGCATCCGCAAGGGTGCTATTTTTCTACCCTTTTTTATGGGTTGCAGGGTATAAAGAACAACGGTACAGCCCAGCACCGGGAGAGCCGGTATAAAAATCTATGGAGGTAAAGAAGAATGGAATGGTTACAGAAAATTTTATCAAACGCGGTTTACACACAGGATGGGAAACTGGATGTAGAGGCGACAATGAAAAAAATCAATGAAGAAGCTTCGAAGCATATCGTCTCAAAAGAACAGTATAACGCAAAGATCAAAGAACTTGATGCGGCGAACGGGACAATTAAACAGCTGAAAAAAGATGCTGAGGACAATCCGGATCTGCAGAAAGCAATTAAGGATCACGAGGCTGCAGTGAAAAAGCTACAGGCTGAACATGCGGAAGAAGTTAAAGGAATGAAAATTGATTCCGCAATCGACAAGCTTTTAGCTAATAAAAAAGCGAAATATCCTGAGCTTCTTTCAGGAAAATTTGACCGGGCAAAGATCCAGGTCACAGATGACGGGAAAGTGATTGGACTGGATGAACAGATGAAAGAGATTGAAAAGAATTACAAAGACATGTTCGGTCAGACCATCACTGGAAAACCGCCGGTAAACCCGGATGGAGGCGCAGGCGGCAAAGTAAACACGTTTGAATCACTTGTCAATAATGCAGATAACATGACGGCCGAAGAAGTGGCTGCGCAGTTTGAAGCTATGGCAAAACAGCAGTAAGAAAGAGAGGATGAAAAATTATGTCAGTTGATAATTTTAAACCGACACTGTGGGAGGGAGCACTGATTGCAAACTTCCATTCCGTGTCAATCGCGGATGTGCTGGCAACTCCGCCGTCAGAGATCAAAGGTGACAAGGTAATTTTTAACCGTATTGGGGCGGGAACTCTGAAAGATTATACGGGAATAGTAGACTGGGATGATATCGAAACCACACCCGTAGAGATGACGTTCGATAAGAAAAAGTATTTTGCATTTGCGCTGGATGATGTGGATAAGGTTCAGTTGAAAGCAGGTGTGATGACATCTACAACTCAGGAACACTCTGCATTTATTGCAGAACAGTACGACAAAGGTGAGAATATGGGCATCAGAGACAGACCGTGAACCGGTCTTATTTTTATGCATATCTTTATAGAAGGGAGACAAAAATGCCGGACACAGTTATAGTTGCTGTTCTTTCTCTGATCGGTACACTGATCGGGAGCTTCGGCGGTACCCAGCTTATAAAGTACCGGATAGAACAGCTTGAGAAGAAAGTCGAAAAGCATAATTCTGTGGTGGAAAGGACGTATCTTCTTGAAGAAAAAGTAAAAGTGGCCAATCACAGGATTGAAGATCTGGAAAGAAAGGTGGAAGAATAATATGTTTAAAAATTGCGTATTTAAAGTATCTGTAAATACGAAGAAGTGGCTGAAGGCCGCAGGCATAAGGGCAGTAAAGACAGTGGCTCAGGCTGCCATTGCAGGGATCGGCACGGCGGCAGTGCTTGGCCAGGTGGACTGGAAGTATGTAGTATCTGCGTCGGTGCTGGCTGGAGCAATCAGCATACTGACGTCAATTGCCGGTATTCCGGAAGCAGGTATAGAAGATTCGAAAGAAGCTTAACAGTTGGATGTGTTGCGACGTCGCAACGGAAAGGAGTAGAAGAATATGGTACATATTTTTATTATTGCAGGACATGGAGACGGAGACCCGGGAGCATCCGGAAACGGATATAAAGAATATGAAAGAGTTCGTGCGCTGGCAAAGAAGATAAAAGCGTACGGCGGCGACAATGTTACAGTCGGAGATACAAGCCGGGACTGGTATAAGGATAACCTGATCAGTTCTCTGAACATCTCAAAAGACTGGCAGATTGTAGAGCTGCATATGGACGGAGCATCTGCATCCTCTGCCCGCGGCGGCCATGTTATCATTAATTCCGGATATGATCCGGATAAATATGACAAGGCCCTGGCAGAATTTATTTCTGGTATTCTTCCGGGCAGAGCCAGTACAATTGTAAAACGCAGCGATCTGGCAAATCCAAAACGGGCGGCCGCGAAAGGATATCCCTACCGCCTGCTTGAATGCGGGTTTATTACCAATGCACAGGATGTTAAAATTTTCAATGGGCAGATGGATGACATTGCAAAGGGGATCCTGAGTGTGTTTGGCATTAAAGTGTCCGGATCAGCGGCAGCTACGTCAAAGCCGGCGGAATCCAAACCGGCGGCAAGTACATCCAAGCCGTCAGCTTCGGTATCAAAACCGACACAGATTAAAGAAGATGGATGGTGGGGAAAAGATACCACAAAGAGGCTTCAGCGGATATTTAAAACTCCGGTTGACGGGATTGTATCAAACCAGGATCCTGCTCAGAAGAAATATTTGCTCAGAGCTGCTTCTGGTTCATGGGATTTCAAAGGTACGGGGAACGGCTCGGATCTGATCGGCGCCATGCAGAGGTACGTCGGAGAAAAGGACGACGGATTCATGGGCAAGAAGACGATCATGACATGGCAGAAAAAGCTTTGTGTTACCGTTGACGGTTACATGGGTGAAGATACTGTCTGTGCGCTGCAGAGATGGGCAAATAAACAGGCCGCAGAATAACTTACCCCGGGGCTATTGCTCCGGGGTGGAATATTGTATACGTGTATTCGATGCTTTGAAAATATAACTTGCATTGCAATTGGAAACATGTTAGGCTGAAACTGTATCAGTATCAATCATAATTAATAAGGAGTTAAGGAGGGAAAGTATACGAACGATGAGAAAAAAGAGAAAGTTACTGGTATGCTCGCTTCTGACGTGTATGGTACTGTCTGTACTGCCCGTCACAAAAAGCAGCGCGGAGGAGAAACAAGGGGAGACGTCATCCGAAGCAGCAGAGATTCAGGACGAAAACAGCCAGCGTCTTGAAGAAACAACGGTAATGGATGAAAACGCGAATATTTACTCTGTGGAGGAGGAAGATGGCTCGGTAGAAAATGAAGCAGGCGGAATTGCATTGTATTCCCGGGCGGTATCGGGAACAATGGTTGTGAACTTTAATACCGGAGGCAACAAAGTGACTTATTATACAGATGAGTCAACCGGTGAGACCGGGTATACAAACGGCGCATACGGCGCTGATGCGGCGTGCCTTGGTATTTCCGGCGGAAAGATCCGGTTTATGCTTGCCGGCATGACAGGTACGGTGGATGCAGAGGATGTCGAGGTGGTTAATTATTCCACTTACAAAAATTCTGTCAGCTATTATACTGTATCTTCCGGAAAAATGATTCATTACATTTCCCAGAATCTGAAAACAGCTGAGTATTCTCAGATCAATAATGGAACGGCTCCGTCCTGTTTAAGGGAAGGCGTCAGATATTTCAGTTATGACGGACATTATTTTTATGAAGATTATGAAAAGATGCTTTCAGATTACCGGGATGGATCCAGAGCGAATTCCGTAAATGCGTCTGAGCCGTTCTATAATTATTACCAGTTCCTGCCCCTTAGAAGTCAGACGGGGTACAGCGCGGACGAACTGGATTTTTTGACCGGCAGCAGGACAGACAGCTCTTCAAAGCTGAGAAATACAGGAAAATCATTTATTACATATCAGAATGCCTATGGGGTCAATGCACTTCTGGCACTGAGTATTGCAGCCAATGAGAGCGGATGGGGAATGAGCAGTATCTGTCAGCAGAAAAATAATCTGTTCGGCCTGAATGCTGTGGATTCTTCGCCGGGAGAAAGTGCAGACCGCTTTTCTTCTGTGGAGGAATGTATCCGGCAGTTTATGGGCAGTCATATGTCAAAAGCGTATCTGTATCCGGAAAACTGGTCTTATAACGGCGGGTACCTTGGAAATAAAGGCGGCGGTATTAACGTAAGATATGCTTCCGATCCCTACTGGGGAGAGAAGGCAGCAGCAATCGCATGGATTCTTGACGGCCTTGGAGGCGGTAAAGATGCAGGAATCTGTACCCTTGGAATTTTAAAAGGAGGCTCTGGCGTGAATATCCGGAGTCAGGCTTCCACAGAGTCTTCCGTTTTATATACGACAGGATCTCTGCCGGTGTATCCTGTATCAGTGCTTGGCTCCCGGACGGAGAATGGATTTTATAAGATTCAGAGCGAGGGAGTCCTTAACAGCAGCCGCACAGGTCTTACGAAAAGCGCGGAGTATGATTTTAATGAGATGTATGCCTATATTTCCGCAGATTACGTCCGTATTGTGAATAACGGAAGTAAGCCGGATCAGGAAGAGCCGGAGCCGGAGGCAAAACCGGAAGATACAGAGGAAGTGACTGGAAATGATCAGGAATCCTCAGATACCGGTATGAATTCTCCGGAAACGGAACAGAAGCCGGAGAAAACGGATGAACCTTCAGGAACGCAGCAGAAACCGTCAGATGCTGTCACGGATACGGAGGATAAGGATGAGAAACCAGATGATACAGTTCCGGAGCCGGAAGAGGGCGTAACAGGACAGAACGGATCGCAGCCGGAAGAAGAGGTTCAGCTGGACAAGGAACTTCCGGAAAATGAGAACATCCTTCCTTCGGACGGGGCCGGCGGTGGCATTGAGACGGACAGTATAGAAACTGAATCAGAGAAAGAAGAAAATCAGATGGAAGAATCTGTACTGTCAGCCGGCCTGGAGAAAGAATCCGATCCTGCAGATGAGAATTCAGGAAAAGAATCCGGTGCTGCAGAGGAGAATCCAGGAAAAGAATCCGGCGCTGCAGAGGAGAATCCGGAAAAAGAATCCGGTGCGCTACCTGCGGTTTCTGTGAAATATACTCAGCCGGCTGAGAAAACAGCACCCAGGACCGGAGATTTCAGCAATCTGACTTTGTGGGCTGTGCTGGCGGCAGGTTCTGTTCTGCTGGCAGGAGCAGTACTGATGCAGAGGAAAAATAGCGGATTTTAATAATTAAGAGTTTCGATGATAGAGGTGGGACAGAAGCGGATCGTTTTTGCGGCGGCTGCATTGTTCCATCTTTTTATTTAACTAAAGTTTTATGCCGGGAACTCTTACAGTAGTTAAGAACAAGGGAGAAGGGGATATGCATCCCGGTACAATTTATTACGGAAATATAAGAAAGGTTCAGAGTGACAATTTTCTGCCATATTTTTTGGATGACATACATACTTATATATGATAAAATAAGATTTTGTAATCAAAAAGAAAGGAAGATGATCTGCTGCCCCGGAGCTGCAGATCAAAGGATAGACAATGAAAAAATCAGAAAACAATTCGCCGGCAAAACTGATATTCCATGTGGTACAGGGGGCTCTGATCGGCCTGGGAGCTGTGCTGCCCGGTATTTCAGGAGGAGTTCTGAGCGTTATTTTTGGAATCTATAAACCGGTTATGGAACTGCTGGCCAATCCGTTCCGGAATTTTAAGACGCATGTGCCCAGGCTGATCCCTTATATTATAGGAGCGGCAGTGGGATTCTTGGGAGTTGCCAAACTTCTGGCATTTGTACTGGAAAAATATGAAAATCCTTCTGTCTGCCTGTTTGTCGGGCTGATTACAGGAATGCTTCCGTCTTTGTGGAGAGAAGCGGGAGAGCAGGGAAGAAAAAAAGGGTCTTATATTTCCATGATAGTCGCATTTGTCGTGGTTCTTGCCCTGCTGCTTGCCCTGGGAGTTTCTTCTATCGTAATAATGCCGGGATTCGGATGGTATCTGTTCTGCGGATTCTGTCTTGCGCTTAGTATAATTGCACCTGGTATGAGTTTTTCGACTCTCCTGATGCCGGTGGGACTTTATACACCTTTTGTGGATGGAATCGGCAGCCTTAATATGAATATTCTTGTTCCTGGCGGAATCGGTGCTCTTGCTACTGTAATCTGCCTGGCGAAACTGATTAATCTGCTTTTTGATCGGTATTATACCTATGCATTCCATGCCATTGTTGGTATTGTTGTGGCGGCTACAATTGTAATTATCCCGTTTAAGAGTTTTACTGTTTCTGTACAGTCCTGCGTTATAAATATTATATGCCTTGTCGTGGGAATTGTGGCGGCCCTTATTCTGGACCGGTTTAACAGCAGTGTAGAGGTGGGATGACAGAAATGTTATCCGGAAGAAATTGTCCTCAGATCCGGTATGGAATGGAAAATTTCAGACAGAAAGAGAGATGGGCTGCTTCATCGGGAATGTACCGGATGAAGCAGCCCGTTGCTGTATGATTTTATATTCATAATTGAGAGACAAGTTCTGTCAGATCTGTGAATCTGCAGATGCGCATTCTGGCATCCGGCACATCGCCGAAGCCGTATCCGGCGAAGATAAAAGGAATCCCTGCCTCGGCACAGGCGTCGGCATCGCCCTGGGTGTCGCCCACATAAACGGGATCTTTCAGATTGTTCCTTTTCATAAGTGTGCGGATGGTCTGACCTTTGGAAGTCTGTGTTTCACCAAAACACAGATGATCTTTAATAAAAGGCTCCAGAGAACAGGTGCGCAGCAGTACTTCAATATAACCCTGCTGGCAGTTGCTGACAATGAAAAGCGGATACTCTCTGGAAAGTGCTGCCAGTGTATCGGCAACACCGTCAAACAGTTTCCCGGGATGAGTTTCAAGATAGCGGTTCTCATACTCAAAACAAGTATCCAGTAAATCCATACGTTCTTTTTCCGGAAGACAGGGGAAAAGTGTGTCGGCGATTTCTGTCATGGTTTTCCCGAAAACTTTTTCCAGTGCTTCCTCTGTAATTGTAAGATTCAAAGATGATTTTTCCTGTATCGCCAGGTTCCATGACCGGGCCACGCTTTCTGTGGAATTCCACAGTGTTCCGTCTACATCAAAGATAATACTGTCCATAAAACGGCTCCTTTTCCTGATTCTGATTCTGAACTGTTACTCATAATACCATAAAATCAGCCTTTAAAAAAGAGGGAGTTTAGTGTATACTTTACTATTGAGTGAAAATCGGATTATCCGGAAGGGAGAAGTATGGCAGATGAGAGAAAAGATCGTACTGATAGACGGACACAGTATTTTAAACCGGGCCTTTTACGGGGTGCCGGATCTGACGAATTCCGAAGGACTCCACACAAATGCCGTGTATGGATTCCTGAATATCATGTTTAAAATACTGGACGAAGAACAGCCGGAATATCTGACCGTAACCTTTGATGTACATGCACCTACATTCAGGCATGAGATGTATGCGGACTACAAGGGAACGAGAAAGCCCATGGCAGAAGAACTGCGCCAGCAGGTACCGGTAATCAAGGAAGTTCTGCAGGCTATGAATATTGAAATTATTGAACAGGCCGGACTGGAGGCGGATGACCTGCTCGGAACTATTTCACGGATATGTGAAGAAAAAGGTATGGATGTGGCAGTTATTTCCGGGGACAGAGATACGCTGCAGCTTGCTACGGAACATGTAAAAATCAGGATTCCGAAGACAAAGCAGGGCAGAACAGAAGTGGAGGATTATAACGCTGCGGAGGTAAAAGAAAAATATGGGGTCACTCCGGCAGAGTTTATTGATGTAAAGGCTCTTATGGGTGATGCTTCCGACAATATTCCCGGCGTACCCGGAATCGGGGAAAAGACGGCTACAAAAATCATACAGGAATACAAAACCATCGAAAATGCCCATGATCATGCAGAAGAGATAAAGCCGCCCAGGGCAAGTAAAAATCTGCAGGAATACTGGGAACAGGCAAAAATGAGCAAGGCACTTGCCACAATAGATACCCATGCGGACATCTGCTTTGATCTGGAAAAAGCAAGGTATGAAAATCCCTACACAAAAGAGGCTCATGAATTATTTCAACGCCTTCAGTTTAAGAATATGCTGAGCCGCTTTGATGTCGAAACGGAAGGAAATGCCATAGAAGCCTGTTTCCGGGAGGTGTCAGACAGGGAAGAAATACAGCAGATCTTTGCAGAGGCAAGGCAGGCAGAGCGGGCAGGCGCTGCGTTTTCCAAGGATCCGGGAAATGTTCTGCCCCTGTTTGCCCATCCTTCCGGATTTGGCAGGATTGCGCTTGCTTTCGGAACAGATCGGATTTATACGATTCCCTGTACAATGGAGACGGATATGGACTTCCTTTTTTCAGAGCTTTCGGAGCTTGCGGGAACTGTCCCGTGCTTTGCGGTGTGCGGGCTGAAAGAATACCTTTCCTATCTGCCGGAAGCGCAGCCGGAGAACAGCTTTGATGTGATTCTGGCGGCTTATCTGCTGAATCCGCTGAAAAGCGACTATGATTATACGGATGTGGCAAGGGAGCAGCTGGGGATTCTGATCGATGAAAAACTGGACGCTGCAGCCAGATCCTGTTATGCGGCATATACTGCTTTTGCGGCGGCGCCGCTTCTGGAAAAGAAACTGGAAGAAGAGGGAATGGACCGGCTTTTCAGAGAAATCGAGATGCCTCTTGTATTTACACTGTATGAGATGGAACAGGCAGGAATAAAAGTAGAGGGAGAGGCACTGAAAATATACGGGGATCAGCTTGGCGCAAGAATTTCTGAACTGGAGCAGGAAATATATAAGATGGCCGGTGAAGTGTTTAATATCAATTCTCCGAAACAGCTGGGAGTTATTCTTTTTGAAAAACTTCAGATGCCCCATGCAAAAAAGACAAAGACAGGCTATTCTACGGCGGCGGATGTTCTGGAAAAACTGGCTGTGGATTACCCGATCGTGGCAAAGATTCTGGAATACAGACAGCTGGCAAAGCTGAAGTCGACTTATGCCGATGGCCTTGCGGCCTATATAGAAAGCGACGGGCGGATTCACGGGAAATTTAATCAGACAGTGACAGCAACCGGCCGTCTGAGCAGTACGGAACCTAATCTGCAGAATATTCCGGTAAGAATGGAACTTGGCCGTCTGATCCGCAAGGTTTTCGTGCCGGAAGATGGATTCGTGTTTGTGGATGCCGATTATTCCCAGATTGAACTGCGCATTCTGGCTCACTGTTCCGGGGATGAGCAGCTGATTCAGGCCTACCGGGAAGCGCGGGATATTCACAGGATGACGGCTTCCCAGGTATTTCATACTCCTTTTGATGAAGTGACAGATCTGCAGAGACGCAATGCGAAAGCGGTAAATTTCGGAATTGTATACGGGATCAGTTCCTTCGGGCTGAGCCAGGACCTGAGTATAACCAGAAAAGAGGCGGCTCAGTATATCGAGCACTATTTTGAAACGTATCCGGGAATCAAAAAGTTTCTGGATGACTGTGTGGCAAACGCAAAGGAAAAAGGGTATGCGGTGACTCTGTACGGCAGACGCAGGCCGGTGCCGGAGCTCAGATCCAGCAATTTTATGCAGAGAAATTTCGGGGAACGGGTGGCAATGAACGCGCCGATCCAGGGAACGGCGGCAGATATTATTAAAATTGCCATGATCGGCGTGCATAATGAATTGAAAAAGCGGAAACTGAAATCCCGCCTGATCCTTCAGGTGCATGATGAACTGCTGATTGAGGCGGAAGAATCAGAGCTGGATGAAGTGAAGAAAATTTTAAAGGATCAGATGGAAAATGCGGCCAGTCTTTCTGTGCCCCTGCTGGTGGATATGCATACAGGAAAGAACTGGTATGAAGCAAAATAGAAACGGAGAAAAGGGAAAATTCCGTCAGGAGGAAATAAATTGAAAGTACTGGGAATTACAGGCGGTGTGGGCTCGGGAAAGAGCCAGGTGCTTGCGTATCTGGAAACCAGGTATCATGCGTCTGTCTGCCAGATGGATGAAGTTGCAAAACAGCTTCAGAAGAAGGGAACGTCCTGCTACAGGGAAATTGTGCGGGAATTTGGTACAGAGATAACGGGGCCGGACGGAGAACTTGACCGCACCCGTCTGGGAGCTGTTGTGTTTTCTGATTCGGGGAAGCGTAAGGCTCTTAACGGAATTGTTCATCCGGCGGTGCTGGAACAGGTCCGCCGGGATATTAAGGAAAAAGCAGAACAGGGAGTGAACCTGTATGTGGTGGAAGCAGCGCTTCTTCCGGATACGGGCCGGGAACTCTGCGATGAACTCTGGTATGTGTACGCTGCGGAAGAAGTCCGCCGCAGAAGATTGAAAGCTTCCAGAGGATATTCTGATGAGAAAATCACCCGGATGATGGAAAGCCAGCCTGCGGAGGAACGGTTCAGGCAGGTGTGCACTGCTGTGATTGACAACAGCGGAACATTTGAAGAGACAAAGAAACAGATAGGAGATAGATTGACATTATGAGAATGTGCAGCATTGCCAGCGGAAGCAGCGGCAACTGTATCTATGTGGGCAGCGATCACACCCACCTTCTTGTGGATACAGGGATCAGCAGAAAAAGAATAGAAGAAGGTTTAAAGCAACTGGAAATAAAAGGAGAAGAAATAGACGGAGTCCTTATCACGCATGAACATTCGGACCATATTCAGGGACTGGGCGTTTTAAGCAGAAAATATGAGCTTCCGATTTATGCCACGAAGGGAACCATTGAGGGAATCTCAGCCAGTACTTCTCTGGGGAAAATGCCGGAGGGCCTGTTTCATACCATTCATGCGGACGAGCCCTTCCAGCTGGGCGATATAGAGGTGAAGCCCTTTTCCATTTCCCACGATGCCTGTGAACCTACAGGCTACCGTTTTGAATGCGGCGGAAAGTCTGCGGCGGTTGCTACAGATCTGGGCAAGTATGATGAATATACGGTATCTAATCTTACAGGTCTGGATGCGGTCCTTCTGGAGGCGAACCATGATATTCATATGCTGGAAGTCGGAGGATATCCCTACTATCTGAAACAGAGAATTCTTGGAGATAAAGGGCATCTGTCAAATGAATTGTCAGGCAGACTCCTTTGTGATATACTACATGATAATCTGAAGCACATTATACTGGGGCACTTAAGTAAAGAAAATAATTATGCCCGGCTGGCCTACGAGACAGTGAAGCTGGAGGTTACTCTGGGGGACAATGACTATAAAGGTGAAGATCTGGATATGTTTGTTGCCCGGCGGGACAGTGTTTCAGATATTATAACGGTATAGAAAACAAAAAGTATGCGGTTTAGGAGGAAAAAACCATGAAGAAATGTATAGTGACAGTACTGGGAAAAGATACCGTCGGAATTATTGCAAAAGTGTGTACATACCTTGCGGAAAACGAGATCAATATCCTCGATATCTCTCAGACAATTATTCAGGGATATTTCAATATGATGATGATTGTGGATGTTACAGATCTGAAGAAGGATTTTACGACTGTGTGTGATGAGATGGAAGAACTTGGACGCGGGATCGGTGTAAATATCCGCTGTCAGAGAGAAGAGATTTTTGAAAAAATGCACAGATTATAATCAGGAGTTCAGCCTATGCTGCAGCGGATCTGCAGATCAGGATTAGAAAAGAGGATTGCGAGGAGAAGACTATGATAAACATGTATGAAGTGTCAGAGACAAATAAGATGATCGAGCACGAAAATCTTGATGTGCGGACGATTACTCTGGGCATCAGTCTGCTGGACTGTATTGACTCTGACCTGGAAGAACTGAACCGCAGAATATATGAAAAGATTACAACAACAGCCAGAGATCTTGTGGCGACAGGCCAGGAGATTGAAAAGGAATTTGGAATTCCGATTGTCAATAAAAGAATTTCTGTAACACCGATCGCGATTGTCGGAGCATCTGCCTGCAAAAGTCCGGAAGATTTTGTTGAGATTGCAAAGACGCTGGACCGGGCGGCAAAGGAAGTGGGTGTGAACTTTATCGGAGGATATTCCGCACTTGTATCAAAAGCTATGACCAGAAGCGATGAGAACCTGATCCGTTCGATCCCGCAGGCGCTTTCCCGGACGGAGCGGATCTGCAGTTCTGTAAATGTAGGATCCACAAAGACCGGGATCAATATGGACGCGGTCCGGCTCTGCGGAGAAATGGTAAAAGCTACGGCAGAGGCTACAAAAGAGGAGGATTCTCTTGGCTGCGCCAAACTGGTTGTATTCTGTAATGCACCGGATGATAATCCTTTTATGGCAGGCGCCTTCCTGGGAGTTACAGAGGCTGACGCGGTTATAAACGTGGGCGTCAGCGGCCCCGGCGTTGTGAAGAAAGCTCTGGAAAAGGTCCGCGGAAAAGGGTTCGAAGAGCTTTGCGAAACGATTAAGAAGACAGCGTTTAAAGTGACCAGGGTGGGACAGCTTGTAGCCGGAGAAGCATCCCGCCGTCTGGGAGTTCCTTTTGGAATCGTGGATCTTTCCCTTGCGCCGACTCCGTCCGTAGGGGACAGTGTGGCGGAGATCCTGGAAGAAATCGGCCTGGAAAGAGTGGGTGCACCGGGGACAACCGCAGCGCTGGCTCTGCTCAATGACCAGGTGAAAAAGGGCGGCGTTATGGCGTCCTCCTATGTGGGCGGATTAAGCGGCGCTTTTATCCCGGTAAGCGAGGACCAGGGAATGATTGACGCGGTTAATGCAGGATCGCTGACTCTGGAGAAACTGGAGGCTATGACCTGTGTCTGCTCAGTCGGCCTTGATATGATTGCAGTGCCGGGAAAAACATCTGCCAGTACTCTGGCGGGCATTATTGCTGACGAGATGGCTATCGGCATGGTTAATCAGAAGACAACGGCAGTCCGTCTGATTCCGGTGATCGGAAAAGATGTGGGAGAGACGGCAGAGTTTGGCGGCCTTCTGGGCTATGCGCCGATTATGCCGGTCAATGAATTCGGATGTGAGACATTTATCAGCAGAAAGGGCAGAATACCTGCACCCATTCATAGTTTCAAGAACTGACAGGAGAAAATGATTATGGCAAAAGTGGCGATTGTAACAGACAGCAACAGCGGAATTACACAAAAGCAGGGAAAAGAGCTGGGAATCTATGTTCTCCCCATGCCGTTCTTTATAGACGGGAAGATGTTTCTGGAGGATATTACACTGACGCAGGAACAGTTTTACGAAAAACTGGGAGCGGATTCGGATATTTCCACATCGCAGCCTTCGCCGGGAGATGTGATGGAGCTGTGGGAAACTCTTCTGAAAGAATATGACGAGATTGTCTGCATTCCCATGTCCAGCGGACTGAGCACTACCTGTTTTACTGCGATATCGATTGCAAAGGAGTATAAAGGACGGGTGCAGGTTGTGGACAATCAACGCATATCTGTTACGCAGGCACAGTCTGTATATGACGCGATGAAGCTGAGAGACCAGGGGATGTCCGCCGCACAGATCAGAGAAATTCTTGAACGGGAGAAGCTGCAGGCCAGCATTTATATTACTGTTGATACGCTGAAGTATCTGAAAAAGGGAGGAAGAATTACTCCTGCCGCCGCTGCCATCGGTACGGTTCTGAATCTGAAACCTGTTCTGCAGATCCAGGGGGAAAAACTGGACGCCTTTGCAAAAGCAAGAGGATGGAAATCAGCGAAGAAAATCATGCTGAACGCAATTGAAAAGGACCTGAATACCCGGTTCGCCGCGGTAAAAGATGAAATGGTGCTGGGAATGGCCTATACCTGCGGGAAAGAAGAGGCACAGGAATGGAAAAAGGAGATCGAGGAACGGTTTCCGGGATACGATATTGTCGAAGGCCCTCTGTCTCTGAGCGTGGCCTGCCATATCGGCCCCGGCTCTATGGCGGTAACATGTATGAAACGGGTATAAACAGAACCGATAAAAGATAGAATAAGAGAAAAACAGCCATCCTGCCTGCATTTGTGTTTCTGCAGGCAGGATGGCTGTCAGACTTTTATGACCGGCTGACTGTATTCGTTGCGGAAGGCAGTTTTGAACTTATCGGTTACAACGGAAGTATAGAGGTTTGATGCAAGAATATCGTGACGGAGCATTCTCTGTCCCAGAGGGGAGAGTGCCTGTGTCTGAGAGAGTTGTGCCAGGAGCGGCAGCTCTCCTTTTTTTGCCACAGCAGACAGAAGCTTCTCGCTGTCTTTGCGGACTCCCAGAAGCCGGGCGTAAAAATGGAATCCATTTTCAATATATTCCTGTACATTTTTTTCCTTAATCCCCAGCATAATATGAAGAAGAGCCCGGTTGATACGGGTCTGTGTTATCTCCCTTGTTTTGAGAAGCTCACAGAATTGCCTGTAGTTGAAGAAATTGTTGAGCTGTCCGCAGATCCGGTTTGCCAGTTCAAATGAGACATCCATATATTTTAAGAGCATTTCCGGCGTCTTGTTCAGCAGTTTGTATTTCAGAATGAGGGAAAAGTCGTTCTGATAGACCGGATACTGAACCCGGTGAAAATCCTTCAGAAGTTCCAGGCAGCAGGAGGGCACCTGGTCTTCCAGCTCTCCGAGTATACTGGAAAAAGGCGTATTTTCGAATGTCTCTCCGCTTCGGTCTGTCCGGAGAGCGGAACCGGAATAAGCCAGCAAAGACCGGATGGCTGAGGCGGAACTATACTCATGGCTTATCTGGCGGTTATGATAGTGGGCGCCGCGTCTTTGAATCGTAAAAGGTGTAATGGAACAGTTCAGTTTTTTCAGGGCTTTCAGATACTCAATGCCGAGAATATTGTTTGGATCATTGAGGAGGAAAGAGATCCCTTCATTTTCTGTGTACTCGCAGAGAGCTTCCTGGCGTGCAGACGGAAATGATTTTCCCTCCCGGAGATGGCGTTTCAGGATTGCCTGGTATTCTGCCGGTTCTTCCAGAAGAATATCCGCTGCCCGCTGGAGTGCCTGCAGATCGTTACATTCACTTCCGAAGCAGAGAAAATCTGTGATTCCCAGCTTCTGCAGGAGAGAGACGGCTCCCAGTGCGAAGTATTCCGCGCTTCCGGCAGAATAGCAGACGGGCAGTTCGAAGACAGCGGCAGCTCCGCATTTCAGAGCCATTTCGGCGCGGAGACGTTTGGGCATAATGGCGGGAGTCCCGCGCTGGACATAGTCCCCGCTCATGACAACAATAGCCATATCCGCTCCCGTGCGTTTTTTTGACTCTTCGATATGATAAAGATGACCATTGTGAAATGGATTATATTCTGTGATCAGTCCGACAATTTTCATAAGAATCTCCTTGTATATCATTTTCTACCATATTATACTATAAAAAGACGAATTCTAACAGTTGAACGAAAAAAAGACCGGATAAAGAGGGGGCAGCCCATGGAACAGAACAGAAAACCAGATGTAGATCAGATGACAGAACTGCTGGAGGCGCACGAATTCAAACAGCTAAAGGATGAACTGGAAACGATGCATCCTGTTGATATCGTGGATGCCCTGGAAGAGCTGGATAAAAAGCAGAGAACCCTTGTATTCCGTCTTCTTGCCAAAGAGGAAGCAGCCGAGGTGTTCACAGATATGAACAGCGATATGAGGGAGGATCTGATTAATGCCCTGACGGATTCGGAACTGGAAGAAGTCATGGATGAGATGTATGTGGATGACACGGTGGATGTTCTGGAGGAGATGCCTGCCAATGTAGTGGACCGTCTGCTGATGGCAACGGACGAGGAAACAAGACAGAAGATCAATGCCCTTCTGCAGTATCCGGAGGACAGTGCGGGCAGCATTATGAATGTGGAGTACATCAGCCTGCGCAAGGAAATGACTGTGGCGGATGCAATCCTGAAAATCCGTCAGGTAGGTATCAATAAGGAAACCATTTATACCTGCTATGTGACAGAAAAGAAAAAACTGATCGGCATTGTGGACGTGAAAGACCTCCTTACAGCAGGAGAATCCAGACTGATTGAGGAAATTATGGATGAGAATGTGCTTTATGCACGGACGCTGGATGATCAGGAGTATGTGGCGAATATGATCAACAAATATGGACTGGTAGCGATTCCTATTATTGATCATGAGGACTGCCTGGTAGGAATTGTAACAGTAGACGATGCTATGCTTGTCCTGCAGGATGAGACAACGGAAGATATCAGTATTATGGCCGGCGTCAGTCCCAGTGAGGATTCCTATTTCGGGACCTCCGTATTCCAGCATGCAAAGAGCAGAACGCCCTGGCTGCTGCTTATGATGCTTTCCGCGGCAGTGACAGGGGAAATTCTGGGATATTATGAGAATGCGATGGCTGCCATGCCGGTACTGATTACGTTTATCCCTATGCTGATGGGTACCGGAGGAAACTGCGGATCCCAGAGCTCTACGCTGATTATCCGCGGTCTGGCTGTAGGGGAGATCGAGTTCAGGGATATATTAAAAGTAATATTTAAAGAAGCCAGGATTGCGGTTATTGTCGGACTGCTCCTTTCTGTTGTAAACGGGATCCGGATATATATCATGTACGGACACGACATCAAACTTGCCCTGGCGCTTGGCCTGACCATGATCGGAGTTGTTCTTATGGCGAAATGCATCGGGTGCATCCTTCCGCTGACAGCCAAAAAACTGGGCCTGGATCCGGCGATTATGGCGGCTCCGCTGATCACGACAATTCTGGATACATGTACAATTCTTGTGTATTTTAATATTGTTACGGCGTTTTATCCGGCACTGTAAACAGCGCTGATTGTTTTTAAAAATGCACATGAAATTCTCTTGTATACAAAAAACCTTTGCGTTATAATAAAACACAGGTGAGAAAATAGGAAAGGTGGCATTTACAATCATGGGATTTATTGATGAAATCAAGGCAAGAGCAAAAGCAGATAAAAAAACCATTGTTCTTCCTGAGACAGAGGACGAAAGAACCTATAAGGCTGCAGAGACAGTACTGAAAGAGGGAATTGCAGATCTGATCCTTGTGGGCAGCAAAGAACAGATCGAGAAAAACAAAGGATCATATGACATTTCCGGTGCTTCTTTTATTGATCCGGCGACAAGTGACAAGACAGAGGGCTATATTGCAAAACTTGTTGAGCTGAGACAGAAAAAAGGAATGACAGAGGAACAGGCAAGAGAACTGCTTCTGAACAACTACCTGTATTACGGTGTGTTGATGGTGAAGATGGGGGACGCTGACGGTATGGTGTCCGGTGCATGCCATTCAACAGCGGATACACTTCGCCCGTGTCTGCAGATTCTGAAGACAAAGCCGGGTACAAAACTTGTATCCGCGTTCTTCCTGATGGTTGTTCCGGACTGCGATATGGGTGCAAACGGAACATTTATTTTCGGTGACGCAGGACTTGAGCAGAATCCGGATCCGGAGAAACTGGCATACATAGCGATTTCTTCTGCAGAGTCATTCCGTACACTGACAGGAAAAGAGCCAATTGTAGCAATGCTTTCCCATTCTACAAAGGGAAGTGCAAAACATCCGGATGTAGACAAAGTTGTAGAAGCAACAAAACTTGCACATGAATTTGCACCGGATCTGAAGCTGGACGGAGAACTTCAGCTTGACGCGGCAATCGTTCCGGAAGTCGGCGCATCCAAGGCACCGGGAAGTACAGTGGCCGGACATGCCAATGTGCTGATCTTCCCTGACCTTGATGCCGGAAATATCGGATACAAGCTGGTGCAGCGTCTTGGAAAGGCAGAGGCGTACGGCCCGCTTACACAGGGAATTGCAGCGCCGGTCAACGACCTGTCCCGCGGATGCAGTGCAGAAGATATTGTGGGCGTTGTGGCAATTACATGTGTACAGGCACAGGCTCAGTAAAAGTCGGCAGATAAAATCCGGCAGGCCGGACAGAGGACGGCTGCCGGACCGGTAAAATCAAGAAAGAGGAATAGGTTTCAGGAGGAAAGAAAATGAATGTATTAGTAATTAATTGTGGAAGCTCTTCACTTAAGTTCCAGCTGATCAACGCGCAGTCCGAGGAAGTTCTTGCTAAGGGAATCTGCGAGAGAATCGGTATTGACGGACGTCTTACCTATCAGCCGGAGGGCGGAGAAAAAGAAAAATCAGACAAGCCCATGCCGACCCATACAGAGGCGATCCAGTTTGTAATTGAGGCGCTGACAAATCCGGAGACAGGTGTTGTGAACAGCCTGGACGAGATCGGCGCAGTGGGACACAGAGTTGTCCACGGCGGAGAGAAATTTGCTTCCTCTGTTGTGATTGACGAAGAAGTTAAAAAAGCGATCGAAGAGTGCAACGAGCTTGCGCCCCTTCACAATCCGGCAAACCTGATCGGAATCAATGCCTGCGAGAAGCTGATGCCGGGAACCCCTATGGTTGCAGTGTTTGATACAGCTTTCCATCAGACAATGCCGGAGAAGGCATATATGTACGGCCTTCCCTACGAATATTATGAGAAATACAAAGTAAGACGCTATGGATTCCACGGAACAAGCCACAGCTTTGTATCCAAAAAAGCTGCCGAGGTAATGGGAAAACCGCTTGAGGAGCTGAAAACTATCGTATGCCACCTTGGAAACGGCTCCAGTGTATCTGCTGTTCTGGGCGGAAAGTCCGTTGATACATCCATGGGTCTGACTCCTCTGGAAGGTCTTGTTATGGGAACCCGTTCCGGAGACATTGATCCGGCTATCATGGAGTTCATCGCAGAGAAGGAAGGTCTGGATATTGCAGGTGTTATGAATATCCTTAATAAGAAATCAGGTGTATTCGGACTGTCCGGCGAACTGTCCAGCGATTTCCGCGACCTGACAGACGCTATGAATGCAGGGGATAAAAAAGCAAAAATCGCAATGGATGTGTTCTCATACCGGGTGGCAAAATATGTAGGATCCTACGCGGCTGCCATGAATGGTGTAGACGATATTGTGTTTACTGCAGGTATCGGAGAGAACGATGATTATGTAAGAGAGCAGGTATGCAGCTACCTTGGATATCTTGGCGTTGACTTCGATAAAGAGAAGAATACCGGCCTCAGAGGAAGACAGGAAGAACTTACAAAACCGGGATCAAAGGTAAGAGTATTTGTAATTCCTACAAACGAAGAGCTGGCAATTGCAAGAGAGACACTGGCCCTTGTAAAATAGCGAAACGGCGCCTGTAATATGAAAATCACGATCAAAGATATTGCGAAAGAGTGTGGAGTATCTGCGGCAACTGTGTCTTTGGCCATGTCGGGAAAACCCAGCCGTATTTCTGAAAAGACAAAACAGCTTGTGCTGGAAACTGCAAAGAAATATAATTACAGTCCGAACAATGCAGCTGTAACCCTTGTAAAACAGAAGAGCAGATTTGTGGGAATCGTGTTTAATGATCTGAGAAATACACATATTTCGTCTGTTTTTATGGCGATCAGCAGGGTTGTTCAGATGAAGGGATATGGCCTGATCAGTCATATTCTGGATGATGACTATGAGCGGGATTACGACCTGGTTCATCAGATCGCATCAGAAAATATCGGAGCTCTGATCTGGGCTAAATCTCTTGAGAATGTCCCGGAGGAGGAATCTGAGGAACTGAACCGTGTGATAACAGGACTTGGAATTCCGGTTATAACGATGGATTCCTACGGATTCGACTGTCCGGGAGCAGACGTCTGCTTCGATTACAGAGAGGGCGGCTATCTGGCAACAAAACATCTTCTGGAGCTTGGACATAAAAGAATCGGGTGTGTTGCCGGAAACAGGAGTTATCGTGTTACTGAGGAACGGCTGGCGGGTTACAGACAGGCTCTTGCCGAGTATGATCTTCCTTTTGATCCGCATCTGGTTCATTATGGGAAATATACGATGGACAGTGGATATGAAGCATTTCCATACATTATGGGGCAAAATGTTACGGCGATTTTTTCTATGAATGATGAAATCGCATTCGGGCTGTACAGGGCAGCGAGAAATTACGGGATTAATATTCCGGAGGATATTTCGGTTATTGGATTTGATAATGTTCCGTTTGCTGATGTGATGGAGGTGCCGCTGACAACAATTCGTGTCCCGGTTGAGGAGATGGGAGAGTATATCGGTGAAAAGACAGTCGAACTGATCGAAAAGAATGAAACAGAACGGAGCGTGAAAATGTATAAGCCTCAGCTTATGCTTCGCGCAAGCACAAAAAAGTATACTGCCGATAAAGGCAGCTGAAAATAAAATATAAGGCAATAGTATAAAGCCGTGGGAATGGAGAGAAAACATTCCCACGGCTTTATTTATGTAAAAATAGTTAAAATACAATAATTGTTAAAACGTTTGAACTGAATAAAACAAGGAATATCATTGTAAAATATGCTAAATATGCACAATATAATGAAAATATATTGAAAAAGTATTAACTATAATGTACAATAAACGTGTCGACAGAAAAGAATAAGTGTTAAAACGTTTAAACAAAGGAGAGCGAAATATTTTGGAAAAGGAAGTATTAGTGGAACTGAAAAATATCCGCAAAGAATTTCCGGGAGTTGTGGCGCTTGATAATGTGAATATGAAAATCAGAGCCGGCTCAATACATGCTCTTGTGGGTGAGAATGGTGCGGGCAAGTCTACACTGATGAAAATCCTGTCCGGGACATACACAAGCTATGGAGGCGAAGTTCTGTGCGGAGGAAGAAAAATTCATATCAGAAATGAAAAAGATGCATTCCGATATGGCATTTCTATCGTGGCGCAGGAACTGAACTACGTCCCGGAAATGACAATTGCAGAAAACCTCTTTCTTGGACGGGAGCCAGTGGGAAGAAGCCGGATCTTCGTAGATTCCGGAAAAAGAATAAAAGAAACGGAAAAACTCCTTGCCATGATCGGGCTTGACTATGATCCGGAAGCAAAGATGGGGACTTTAAGCGTTGCACAGAGACAGATGATTGAAATCCTGAAAGCTTTATCAAGAAACAGCCGCATTATTATTATGGATGAACCGACATCTGCTTTGACCAATGTTGAGGCAAATCTTTTCTTTGAACGGGTAAAGGAGCTTCGGAGCAGTGGAATTGCATTTATCTTTATTTCCCACAGACTTGAAGAGGTGTTCCGGCTTTGTGATGAATATACGGTTCTACGGGATGGAAAATGGATTGCATCCGGAAATATTAAAGATGTAAACACGGATCAACTGATCTCCATGATGGTAGGGCGGGATATTGGCGATATATATCCTTCTATTGCTCCATGTGGAAGTAAAGTTGTTCTGGAAGTAAAGAATCTGACAGGGGCAGGATTCAGAAATATTTCTTTTTCTGTGAAAGAAGGAGAAATACTTGGCCTTGCAGGAATGATGGGAGCTGGCAGGAGCGAGATTGTCAGAGCAATTTTCGGGCTTGATAAAATCTATGGAGGATCCGTTGTACTTAACGGGGAAGAGAAACATTTCCATTCTGTAAGAGATGCCATACAAAGCGGAGTTGCGATGGTAACGGAAGACAGGAGGACATATGGATTTGTGGGAGTCCAGTCAATCCGGGATAACATAAAACTTCCAAACAGTGATATTTTTGCAAAATGGGGATTCTGGAAAAACCGGATGACGTCAGAACGTGTAAAACAAATATGCAGTCAGATTTCGGTAAAAGCTCCGGACATCAGCACTCCGGTAGAAAACTTAAGCGGAGGCAATCAGCAGAAAGTGGTTCTGGCAAAGTGGCTCGTAAGAGATGTGAAAGTCCTGATCCTGGATGAACCGACCAGGGGGATAGACGTAGGTGCAAAGGAGGAAATTTATTCTTTGATTGTGGAACTTGCCAAAGCGGGTATGTCGCTGATTCTGATATCCTCAGACATGCCGGAGGTGCTGTCCATGAGCCACAGAGTTGCTGTTATATCCGGCGGGGAAATGCGGGGGATTCTGGATAAGGATGAGGCAACACAGAAAAAAGTAATGAGAATGATTGTGGAGGCGAAGAAATGAAAAAACAGAAATTGTCGGCATCAGAATTATATAGAAAATACGGTATTGTGCTCATTATGATTATCCTTTTTGTCATATCTGCGGTTATTAACCGGAATTTTCTGAAACCACAGAATCTGCTTAATATATTGAAACAGATTTCGGTTGTAACGATTATTGCATGCGGGGAAACAATGCTGATTGTTTCGGGTATGATAGATCTTTCGGCAGGGTTTCTGTGTACGACTGCAGCGTGCTTTTCGGCAGGGCTTCTGGCTGCGACGGGGAATATGCCGGCGGCTGTGCTGCTCGGCATCCTTATCGGAAGTGTATGCGGCTGGATTAACGGATTCCTTGTTACCTATTTTAAACTTCAGCCTTTTATTGCAACGCTTGCAATGACAAATGTTCTTCAGGGAATCGTTCAGATTTACACCAATGGTCAGACAATAGGAGGAGTGGAAAAAGCGAGATGGCTGGGCCAGGGAAGTGTTCTTGGTATACCTGTACCGGTAATTATTATGTTTGTTATGGTTGCCCTGATTGCAATTCTGATGAAAAAGACAAAATTCGGAACTTCGATCTATGCTATCGGAGGCAGTGAAAACGCGGCGATTGCATCCGGAATTAATACAGGACGTACGAAGAGGCTTATTTTTACTTTGAGCGGAGCTCTGGTAGGACTGTCCGGCGTTGTCCTGATGGCGAGGCTGATGGCGGGCATGCCTTCGGTGGGAGAAGGATATGAGTTCGATGCGATTACAGCGGTTGTTGTCGGAGGAACCAGTTTCCTTGGAGGAATCGGAACCGTTACAGGGGCACTGGTCGGATCGGTTATTGTGGGACTGATTAATAATATACTGAATCTTCTGCATGTATCTACACAGTATCAGCTGATCGTAAAGGGTGTTCTGATTGCAGTGGCAGTTATTATTGATATAAAAACAAAGGAACGGAAAAAATAGTCTGTAGAAAATATGGAAAAGGAGTAATGAATTATGAAGAAAAAAATGTTAAGTGTGTTGCTGGCAGCGGCAGTTATCTGCGGAATGGCAGGGTGTTCGACGGATGGAAGCTCATCCGGATCGGGAGCAGACGGCTCTGATTTTCTTGTGGGATTTGCGAATAACAGTGATACCTACAGTTATTGTGCGAAGTTCAGAGAGTATCTGACAGAGGAGACAGAAGCGAAAGGAATTTCCATTACTGTTACAGATGCGGGCGGAGATACAAATGTGCAGAATGGACAGATTGACGATTTTGTAGTTCAGAATGTAAACGTGATTTCGGCAATCAGCAATGACCTGGACGGGTCTGTGCCTGCGCTGGAGTCTGCAAGAGCGGCAGGTCTGCCTTATGTGTCGTTCCTGACTTCTGTATCAGGAGGGGAAGATTATGACGGCTATATCTATGTTGGCTCTACAAACTATGATGCCGGCACTCAGCAGGGGGAATACCTTTGCGAGACATTCCCGGAAGGTGCAAAAGTACTGTATTTTACCGGAGCGCCCAATGATCAGCAGTACATTGACCGGAAGGAAGGACTGGAGGACGCTCTGGCAGAGAATTCTGCTATTGAGATTCTGGATGAGTACAATGTGGAGAATTCAAAAGATCTGGGAATGAGTACGGCAGAGGATTGTCTGCTTTCATATGATGATATTGATGCAATTGTATGCCAGAGTGATGATGCTGCTCTTGGTGTTGTGGAAGCGCTGAAAGCGGCAGGCAGGCTGGACGAAATTAAAGTCCTGGGTGTGGACGGAAACGATGAAGCGCTTGCATCCATTAAAGCCGGCGAGATGGCGATGACTGCTCTGCAGGATGCGCGTGCCCAGGCTCAGGCCGGCGCGGACATCTTTGAACAGCTGAAAAACGGTACAGAGCCAAAAGATATTGAAGATGTTTATATTCCGTTTCAGAAGGTTACGGCAGATAACGTAGAAGAATATATGGAATAAGTGGAAAGAATGACGGCAGTGCCCGGGAGGGGCGCTGCTGTCAAATAAAATAGAAAGAATGAAGAAGAGAGAATTATGATGCGGTATAAAAATCCTAATCTGACAGTCGAGGAGAGGCTGGATGATTTAATGCGTAGAATGTCCTTTGAACAAAAAATTGATCAGATTACATGTCTGGTTACAATTACTTCAGAGATACCTGATTTTAAGGAATATGTGCCCGATGGAATCGGAAACGTGGGAGCCTTTACTGTTGCGGATAAGGTGGAGGATATTGTGGAGTATGCATATCGGCTGCAGAAATTCCTGGTTGAAGAAACGTCTCTTGGAATTCCGGCGCTGATTCATTGCGAGGCGAGTGCGGGGGCGCAGTTTACCGAGGCGGATGTTTTCCCCAGCCCTATTGCACAGGCCTCCACATTTGATCCGGATCTGGTCCGGGAAATGGCAGAGATTATCCGCCGGCAGATGTACTATGTCGGATTCAGGCAGGCTCTTTCTCCGGTCCTGGATATAACGCGAGATCCAAGATGGGGGCGGATTACAGAAACATATGGGGAAGATCCGTGCGTTGTTTCCTCTTTCGGCAGTGCGTTTGTAAAAGGCATTCAGTCAAAGGATCTGAAAAAAGGAGTGGCGGCTACGGCAAAGCATTTCGCCGGACATGGGGTGACAGAGGGCGGAATGAACATGGGGAGAAATCTCGTTTCAGAACGGGATCTGCTTGAAATACACTGCCGGCCATTTCAATGTGCAATTACCGAGGCTAATCTGAAAAGTGTTATGAACTCTTACTGTTCAATCAATGGAGAGCCGGTGGTAGGATCCCGCAGAATGCTGACGGAGATTCTGAGAGGAAAAATGGGATTTACAGGATTTGTTGTTTCAGATTATGTTTCCCTTGACAGGATGGTTGATCCGTTCTGCGTTGCTTCAAGTTTTGAAGAGGCCGGAATCCGTGCGATTTACGCGGGGCTGGATGTGGAATATCCCCGGAAAAAAGGATTTACATATGAGATGAAAAAGGCAGTGGAGGACGGAAGGCTTGAGATGGAGACGATTGATCAGGCTGTTCGCAGAGTCCTGCGTGTGAAGTTTGAAATAGGACTTTTTGAAAATCCTTATCCGGATTTGAAGAAGCTGAAGAACACCCTTCATCAGCAAAGTACTGCCGGGCTGAACAGGAAACTGGCGGAGGAAAGCTTTATCCTGCTGAAAAATGAGCACGCTGCGCTTCCTCTGGATAAAAAGATCAGGAAACTGGCGGTTGTTGGTCCTCACGCGGACAATATCAGAAGTCTTTTTGGCACGTTTTCCTATCCTGCAGTTCTTGACATGACGATATCCCGGGAAGAGGACGGCCAGGAATTCGAAGAGCCGGGGCTGATCGTGTATGATATTGATCAGAAATATGTGGGAGAAATACGGGAAGTGTCTCCCCGGGTGAATAAAAAGATACAGAAAGAATTCCCGAATGCCCGCACCCTTGCGGATGCACTCAGAGAATATCTTCCGGATACGGATGTAATCTGTGCCCGGGGAATCAATTGCGCAGGAAATGATGTCCGGGATATGGAGCGGGCGGTAAACGCGGCGGCGGATGCAGATGTTATTCTGCTAACACTGGGAGGAAAGAACGGATGGGGAAGTACATCTACCGTCGGGGAAGGGGTTGATTCAACCAGTATTGACCTTCCGGGAAGGCAGGAAGAGTTTGCCAGAAGGATTTATGAGCTGCACAAAAAGACGATTGTCCTGCACTTTGACGGAAGACCGCTGTCAAATGAATACGTGGCGTCGCATTTTGATGCGGTTATGGAAGTGTGGCAGCCCGGAGAGCAGGGCAGCCAGGCGCTGTGCAGGGTTCTTTTTGGAGAAGTGTCTCCTTCCGGCCATCTGCCTCTTACAGCTGCAAGAAATTCCGGGCAGCTTCCGGTATATTACGGCCTCCCCCGGGGCAGCGGTTATGTGGCGGCCGGGCACACAGGAATGATCCGGAATAAGAACGGTTACATTAATGATACAGCGTTTCCGCTTTATTATTTCGGGCATGGACTTTCATATACACAGTTCAGATACAGCGGCCTTAAGATAGAAAAAGATCGTCTGTCTGCAAAAGATGAGCTGAAAGCCAAGGTTCAGATTGAAAATACCGGCAGCTGGGACGGAGCAGAGATTGTGCAGTTCTATATTGCGGACAAAACCGCGTCTATGGTCAGACCGGTGATGGAGCTTGCCGGCTTCCGGAGAGTTTCGCTGAAGCGTGGTGAAAAGAAGGAGGTTTCACTGAAGATGAAACTTTCACAATGCGCTTTTCTTGACAGAAATATGAAATGGATTGTGGAGGCCGGGGAAATGGAGCTGCTTTGCGGAAGTTCCTGTGCAGATATCAGGTGCAGGCAGTCTTTTGAGATTACGGATACGATGGAAGTGGATGAAAAAACACGAGGATTCTATGCGGAATGCAGAGTGGAAGACTGAACAGGAAAGGAGGCACGGATGAAATTTACAGAAGGATATTGGGAAAAAAATGAGAAAGCAAATGCCAGATATGCGGTGCAGGCGTTTTCTGTTGAACGGATTCCGAAGGGAATGCGGGTGGTAATGCCCTTTCATAAAGTTATGGACAGAGCGGCTGCGCTTGATGTGGGAACGATCACTGCGGAATTTACATTTGACAGAAAGGATATGATCAGTGTCAGGTGCTGGCATTTTGAAGGGTATAGGAAAAGGGAACCCCGGTTTGACCTGGAAGTGGACCGTCAGGAGACAGAATTTGAGGATTCGGACGAAAAAGCGGTTCTTACATCCGGAAGGATGCGGGTCGAAGTACTGAAAAAAGAATTCCGGATTGTGTTCGCTGCAGACGGAGAAGTACTGACGGAGATCGGTGCTAACAATCTGGGATATATGCAGTACGGAAGGACTGTATCTACAAAATATCCGGAAGAAAATTACCTTCATGCAGATTATCAGCCTTATATGATGACCGAGCTTTCTCTGGCACCGGGAGAGTGCGTGTATGGATTTGGAGAGCGTTTTACAGCATTTGTGAAAAACGGGCAGACGGTGGATATCTGGAATGAGGACGGAGGAACGGCATCACAGATTGCATACAAAAATATTCCTTTTTATATCACAAGCAGACATTACGGAGTGTTTGTGGATCATACAGATCTGGTTTCTTTTGAGGTGGCCAGTGAAAAAGTGGAAAATGTGGGATTTTCTGTAAAGGGAGAAGAGCTTCGCTATCATATTATATATGGAGAGGACATAAAAGACGTTCTTACAAAATATACGGCATTTACCGGCAGGCCGGCTCTTCCTCCTGCCTGGTCATTCGGCCTGTGGCTCTCCACTTCTTTTACAACGGATTACGATGAAAAAACAACAGGTTCGTTTATTTCCGGAATGCGCAGCAGAAAGCTTCCGTTTAATGTATTCCACTTTGACTGTTTCTGGATGAAAGAATTTCACTGGTGTGATTTTGAGTGGGATGAGAGAATTTTCCCGGAAGTAGAGAAAATGCTCTCCGGATATAAGGAAAAAGGGCTCAGGATCTGCGTTTGGATTAATCCGTATGTGGCGCAGGGAACCGCTTTCTTCCGGGAAGGGGTGGAAAAGGGCTATTTTCTTATGCGGGCAGATGGAAAGGGGATCCGGCAGCTGGACAGCTGGCAGCCGGGAATGGGAATTGTAGATTTTACAAATCCGGCAGCTGTTAAATGGTATCAGGACAGACTGAGAAGGCTGCTGGATATGGGAGTAGACTGCTTTAAAACAGACTTTGGAGAGCGGATCCCGGCAGATGTTTTGTATTATGATGGCTCGGATCCATGGGCGATGCATAATTATTATACCTATCTGTACAACAAGGCTGTGTTTGAGGTGCTTGAAAATACGGAGGGGAAAAACAAGGCAGTAGTGTTTGCCAGAAGTGCTACGGCAGGAAGCCAGAAGTTTCCGATTCACTGGGGCGGAGATTCTTCCGGCACATATTCCTCAATGGCAGAGACTCTGAGGGGTGGCCTGTCTTTTGCGATGTCGGGATTTTCATTCTGGAGCCATGATATCGGAGGGTTTGAAATGACAGCAGATCCGGATGTTTATAAGCGCTGGCTGCAGTTCGGCCTTCTGTCATCTCACAGCAGGCTCCATGGTTCTAAAAGCTACCGTGTCCCCTGGGTTTTTGACGAGGAAGCAGTGGAAGTATGCAGAAAGTTTTCTGTGCTGAAGAACCGGCTGATGCCGTATCTGTATTCCATGTCGGTTACGGCCCATGAGACCGGCGTTCCGGTTCTGCGTCCGATGATTATGGAGTTTGAAGGAGATCCGGCAGTAAAATATCTGGATATGCAGTATATGCTGGGAGATGCGCTCCTGGTGGCGCCGGTTTTTGAAAAAAGCGGCAGGGTATCTTACTATCTTCCGGAAGGAATGTGGACCCATCTCCTTTCCGGCGAGAAACGGAAAGGGAATCGCTGGTATGAGGAAACCTATGACTTCATGTCTTTACCTCTGTTTGTCCGGGACAATACGATACTTCCGCTGGGAGCCTGCGATGATACGGCGGAATATAATTACTGTACGGACGTTTGCTTTGAAGTATTTGAACTGGCGGAAGGACAGACGGCGCAGTGCCGTGTGCCGGATGCGGAAGGAAATATTGTGCTTTGTGTGCGGATGAAAAGAGAGAAGAACAGAATATATATTGAAAGCGAAGGGGAAAATGACAGAGTGACATATCTTCTGCGCAATACAGAGAGGATCCGGAGCGCGGAAAATGTCAGCGCAGCTGAAGCAACGCAGAAGGGCATTCTTCTCTATCCCGCAAAGGAAAATGTTACTGTTGAATTGTAAAGTTTTCGGTCCGTTTTCCGCTTCTTTTCTTTGAAGCCGCGCGGATGACATAAGTTGCGCAAAAATGTAATTTTTTCTGGTTGACAAACCAAATTTACATGATATAATAGTCTAGGTGTGAATAGGAGTAATCTATTATGTTAATTAACCTATCAGACGTTATGTCAGACCAGCATAGGACGGTTGAAGAGACTGTGGAATGTACACTGGATGAGATCCGGATGAAATCCGGCAGTTATCCGGTTGTCCGCAAGGAACCGGTTCATGTGCGTGTGGAGTTCGTAAAAGGAAAGGAACTTATGATCTACACAGACACGGTACTTTCTGTTGCGATTCCCTGCGACAGGTGCCTGGAGGAAGTCAGGCATGAGTTTGTGATAAACAGTACAAAACATGTTGACTTAGGTCTCTCCGATGCAGAACTGACAGAGGAACTGGATGAATCAAACTTTATTGACGGATATCATCTTGACGTGGACAAACTTCTCTTTCATGAGATTTTGTCGGGATGGCCGGCGAAGGTGCTCTGCAGGGAAGACTGCAGAGGACTGTGCAGCGTATGCGGTCAGAACCTGAATACGGGGTCCTGTGACTGTGAAGATCCGGGACTTGATCCTAGAATGTCAGTAGTCCGTGACTTATTTAAGAATTTTAAGGAGGTGTAACCTATGTCAATCTGTCCAAAGAATAAATCTTCAAAGGCAAGAAGAGATAAAAGAAGAGCCAACTGGAAGATGAGCGCTCCGAACCTTGTAAAATGCAGCAAGTGCGGCGAGCTTATGATGCCTCACCGTGTATGCAAGGCATGCGGTTCCTACAATAAGCGTGAAATCATTTCCGTTGATTAATTCAGATGTAAAAAGCAGGGGTGCAGAACAGTTTGTTCTGTACCTCTTTTTATGTTTTCGGTGATTGAAATACTTATACTTGATTTTTATAATGTTTTCCAGTAGAATAATTTCAGTAGTGTTAGGAGGAAGGAAAATGTCTGATATTACAAGGATTGCGCTTGATGCGATGGGCGGGGACAATGCACCTGGCGAGATTGTAAAAGGCGCAGTGGAAGCGGTTCAGAAGAGAAACGATATCAAGATACTGCTGACCGGAAGAGAGGAAGTCCTGAAAAAGGAACTGGCCGGCTATACGTATCCTGCAGAACAGATTGAGATTGTAAATGCTTCAGAGGTGATTGAGACGGCGGAGCCGCCTGTAAAAGCGATCAGAGGCAAGAAGGATTCTTCCATTGTGGTTGCCATGAAAATGGTAAAAAAGGGAGAGGCGGATGCGTTCGTGTCAGCGGGAAGCACCGGAGCCGTCCTTGTAGGCGGTCAGGTTCTTGTGGGAAGGATAAAAGGTGTGGAGAGACCTCCTCTGGCGCCGCTTTTTCCCACTTTAAAAGGGGCATCTCTTCTGATTGACTGCGGAGCCAATGTGGATGCAAGACCATCCCATCTGGTACAGTTTGCCAAAATGGGATCCATTTATATGGAGAGCGTTATGGGCAAAAAAAATCCGACGGTGGGCATTGTAAATATTGGCGCAGAAGAAGAAAAGGGAAATGCGCTTGTAAAAGAGACATTTCCGCTCCTGAAGGCATGCGATGATATCAACTTTATCGGAAGTGTTGAGGCGAGAGATATTCCTTACGGAGCAGCTGATGTGATCGTGTGCGAGGCTTTTGTCGGTAATGTAATCCTGAAGCTTTATGAAGGAGTGGGAGGAGCTCTGATCAGTAAGATCAAGGGCGGCATGATGTCCTCGCTCCGGAGCAAAATCGGTGCATTGCTTGTAAAGCCGGCACTGAAGGAGACGCTGAAAGATTTTGATCTCAGCGAACATGGCGGGGCACCGCTTCTTGGACTGAACGGCCTGGTCGTAAAGACTCACGGCAGCTCTACATCCAAAGAAATATGCAATTCTATTATCCAGTGCGTCACATTCAGAGAGCAGAAGATCAATGAGAAGATAAAGGCAGCGATACAGCAGGAGACGCAGGAAAATTTAGCGTAAAGTAGGAGGATTGAATTATGGAATTTGAAAAACTGCAGGACATTATTGCGGATGTTCTGAACGTCCAGAAAGATGAGATTAAACCGGAAACAACATTTGTAGATGATCTGGGAGCGGATTCTCTTGATATTTTCCAGATTATCATGGGAATTGAGGAAGAGTTCGATATTGAAATCGACAACGACGAAGCTGAGAAAATCGTAACGGTTCAGGATGCGGTAGATCAGATCAAGAAAGCAGTGGAATAGAAAAAGAAAAACGAAAAAGCCCCTGTGGGCTTTTTCGTTTTCATAACAGAGGATATATGATGGATGATAAATTAAAAGAACTGGAACAGAAAATCGGATATACTTTCCGGGATCCGGATCTCTTAAAAACAGCCATGATGCACAGTTCCTACACCAATGAAATGCATATTCCGAAGCACAGATGTAATGAACGGCTGGAGTTTCTGGGGGATGCGGTCCTGGAGCTGGTATCCAGCGAATTTTTGTTTTGCAGATCGCCGAAAATGCCGGAAGGGAAGCTTACCAAATTGAGAGCCAGTATGGTCTGTGAGCCATCTCTGGCAATGTGTGCGCGGGATATCGGGCTGGGAGACTATCTCTACCTGGGAAAAGGAGAGGAGTCTACAGGCGGAAGATACCGGGATTCTGTTACGTCCGATGCGATGGAAGCACTGATCGGGGCCGTGTATCTGGATGGTGGTTTTACTAATGCAAAAGAGTTTATCCACCGGTTTGTACTGACAGACCTGGAAAATAAACAGCTCTTTTATGATAGTAAAACTATCCTGCAGGAAATCGTACAGGCAGATGGAAAAGGCGGGATTTCCTACAGACTTACGGGAGAGGAAGGACCGGATCACGATAAGTCTTTCTGTGTGGAAGTCAGAATCGGGGATACTGTCTATGGGTCCGGAAAGGGACGCACGAAAAAAGCGGCGGAGCAGCAGGCGGCATATAAAGCGATTCTGCAGCTGCGCCGGCAGAAGTAAAGGTGTTGTATGTATTTAAAGAGCATTGAAGTGCAGGGGTTTAAATCCTTTGCCAACAGAATAAAATTTGACTTTCACAACGGTATTACCGGAATTGTCGGACCAAACGGAAGCGGAAAGAGCAATGTGGCGGACGCAGTGAGATGGGTTCTCGGCGAGCAGCGTGTAAAACAGCTCCGCGGCGGCAGTATGCAGGACGTGATTTTTTCCGGCACGGAAAACAGAAAGCCTCTGAGCTATGCTTCTGTTGCGATTACACTGGATAATTCCGATCATAAACTTCCTGTGGAATACGGGGAGGTTACCGTTACCCGGAAACTTTACCGTTCAGGAGAAAGCGAATATCTCATTAACGGAACTCAGTGCCGTCTGAAGGATATTAATGAAATGTTCTACGACACCGGAATCGGCAAAGAGGGATATTCGATTATCGGACAGGGACAGATTGACAAAATTCTGAGCGGAAAGCCGGAGGAGAGACGGGAACTTTTTGATGAGGCGGCAGGAATTGTAAAATTTAAACGAAGAAAAAATGTATCCCTGAAAAAGCTGGAAGAAGAGCGGATGAATCTGACCCGGGTGGACGATATATTAAAAGAGCTGGAAAAACAGCTGGGCCCTCTTGAAAAACAGTCTGAGACAGCCAGAGAATATCTGAAGAAAAAGGAAGAACTGAAGAAGTACGATATCAATATGTTCCTTCTGGAAGAGGAACGTCTGAAGGACAGAATCCGGGATACCCAGGAAAAATATGATACGGCTGCCGAAGAAATGGAAGAGGCAAACGGCCGCTATGAGAAGATGAAGGCCGAGTATGATGCCATCGAGGAAGAAATTGACGGTATTGATCTGTCGATTGATACTGCAAAAAATCAGCTCAATGAGACCAATCTTCTGAAACAGCAGCTGGAAGGACAGATCAATGTCCTGAAAGAGCAGATCAATACAGCGCGCATGAATGACGAACATTACGACAGTCGTGTGAATGCTGTGCGTATTGAAATTGCAACACGCAGGGAGCAGAAAGAGTCTCTGGAAAAGGAACAGGAAGCACTCCGGACACAGCTGCTTCAGGCGTCCGAGGAAGACCGCGAAGCCAGGAAACAGCTGATCGGGCTTCAGACAAAAATCGCAGAGTATACTGCCGGGATTGAAAGCGGAAAGCAGGAGATTATGGAGCTTCTGGAAAACCGCGCGTCCACAAAGGCAAAAATTCAGCACTACGATACGACAAAGGAGCAGATCGCTTCCAGAAAAACTGTTCTGGCTGAAACCATACAGGAACTTGCAGAAGAGGGCAGAAAACAGGGACAGAATCTGAAAGAATATGAAGAACAGCTGGAAACTGTCCGCAAAGAGATTGAAACATATAATTCCAGAATTGCAGAGAATGAACAGGAGATCAGCCGGCTGCAGAAAGACCTTTCCGAAAAGCAGGAAAAGCTTCGGATCGGGCAGACTGCCTTTCACCGGGAGTCGTCCCGTCTGGAGTCCTTAAAGAATATTACGGAGCGCTATGACGGCTATGGAAACAGCATACGGAAAGTTATGGCAAATAAGGACCGGGAAAAAGGTCTGATCGGCGTAGTGGCCGACATTATCAAGGTAGACAAGGAATATGAGATTGCCATAGAGACTGCTCTTGGCGGCAATATTCAGAATATTGTCACAGATAATGAGGATACTGCAAAACGGATGATTTCCTTCCTCAAGAAAAATAAATTCGGACGGGCTACGTTCCTTCCTCTCACAAGCATGCACGGGAGCGGAGGGATCCGGAATCCGGAGGCTCTTCAGGAGCCGGGGGTAATCGGAACGGCGAATACGCTGGTTCATGTTGAAAAGAGGTTTGAAGGGCTTGCTGGACAGCTTCTGGGGCGGACGATCGTGGTAGATCATATTGATCACGGGATTGCCATTGCCAGAAAATACAGACAGACGCTCAGACTGGTTACACTGGAGGGAGAACTGATTAATCCGGGCGGATCCATGACCGGCGGAGCATTTAAAAATTCCAGTAATCTGCTCAGCAGACGAAGAGAGATTGAAGAGTTTGAGAAAACAGTTGCCATGCTGAAGGCGGATATGGACGAGATGGAGAAGAAGGTCAATGATGTGAAAAGCCGGCGCGCCGCCTGCTACACAGAAATTGATGAGATTCAGCAGAGTCTTACCCGGGCTTCCGTTGTG